>CACZQA010000135.1 GCA_902783175.1 uncultured Coriobacteriaceae bacterium | reverse complement strand
TGGCGCTTTTGAGAAAGCCTTAGACGAACGCGCGCGGGGATGCTACCATTGTCCCCCAAACGAAAACCCACCCACACTCTCAACACACCACATGGGGGATCGCAGATGCTTTCAAAAATCAGTTTTGGCCCTGCCGTCAGGCGCATCGTCGCCAGTGCCGCCGCACTCGCCGTTGCCGTCTCCACTTTGGGCATCGCGCCGTCGGCGCAGGCCGTGACCGCCGCGGAAAAGAAGGCGGAGGTCCAGTCGGTCCAAAGCAAGATCAGCACGCTCAACGACGAGCTCGAGGGCGCCGTCGAGAGCTACAACTCCGCGCAGATCGACTACGAGAACGCGACGCAGAAGGTCGACGAGGCACAGGCCAAGATAGACGAGACCCAAAAGAAGATCGACGGGCTGCAGACTCGCATCGAGACGCGCGCGAAGGCGATGTACCGTTCTGGCTCCATGTCCTATATGGAAGTCGTGCTCGGTTCGGGCAGCTTCGACGAGTTCGCGACTACCTGGGACACGCTCAACCACCTGAATGCCGACGATGCCAACCTGGTCGAGACGACCAAGCAAACCAAGGCGGAGCTCGAGCAGGCAAAGGCAGAGCTCGACGAGCAGAAGACCAATGCCGAAGACGCGCTCGCATCCGCGGCGTCCTACAAGCAGCAGATCGAGTCCAAGCAGGCCGAGTACAACAACCTCTACGACAGCCTGAGCTCCGAGTACAAGACGCTGCTCGCGCAGGAGCAGGAGGCGGCAGCCCGCGCCCAGGCGGCGGCAGCCGCGGCATACACGCCGGCGGCCACCACCAAGTCGACGAGCTCGAGCAGTTCCTCCAGCTCCTCTAGCTCCAAAGCAAGCTCGAGCAGCTCCAAATCGCAGGCTGCAAGTGCCCCGGCAAGCTCCGGCGGGGGAGACGCCGTCTCGCGCGCCCGCTCCACGCTCGGGCTGCCCTACGTGTGGGGTGGCGTCGGCCCGAACGGCTACGATTGTTCCGGCCTTGTCGGATATGCGCTGACGGGCTCGCACAAGCGCAGGTGGGTCGCGTCCGACTTCTGGGCGATGCCCGCCGTCAGCAACCCGCAGCCCGGCGACGTCGTGGCGTGCAGCAACCACCACTGCGGTCTCTACATCGGCAACGGCCAGATGATCGAGGCCCCGCACACCGGCGCGGTCATCCGCATCTCGGCAGTGCGAGGAAAGATCGTCCGCGTGGGTTAAGCACGTAGTAATTTCGAATAACCGCAGGTCAAAGGCTACATGGACAGCACTTGTGTGCTGTCCATGTTTTATTCGCGGCACAGATATGAAATTCTTGCCACGTGTTGTGGAGGTTTGTTCTCCAGCATCGATTCGGTGGTAGTATTCGGGACTCAGTACGAACCCGACACAAGCTATCTACGTACTTTGGGAGACATTCGTATGACCATGAAGATCAACCGCAGGGCATTTCTCGGTTCCGCGCTCGCGCTCGGCGCGCTGAGCGTCGTCGAGCCGACCAAGGCCCTTGCCGTGACCGCCGCAGAGAAGAAGTCCGAGGTTCAAAGCGTCGCAGCGCAGCTCAACGCCCTCAACAGCGACCTCGAGACGGCGATCGACCAGTACAACCGCACGCAGGACGACTACGCCAACGCAACGGCGAAGGTCGAGGAGTGCCAGGCAAAGATCGACGAGCAGCAGAAGAAGATCGACGAGCTGCAGACGCACATCCAGACCCGCGCGACCTCGATGTACCGCTCGGGCGCGATGTCGTACATGGACGTCTTGCTCGGCACGGGCACGTTCGGCGACTTTGCCACGACCTGGGACACCCTCAACGAGCTCAACAAGGACGATGCAGACCTCGTCGCCTCGGCAAAGGTCGCGCGCACCGAGCTTGAGAACACCAAGGCAGAGCTCGCCGACCGGCAGCAGGCGGCTGCCAACGCGGTGAACGAGGCCAAGACCTACAAGGCCACAATCGAGGCCAAGCAGACGGAGTACAACAACCTCTACAACAGCCTGAGCGCCGAGTACCAGCAGCTGCTCGCCGAAGAGCAGGAGGCAGCCGCCAAGGCTGCGGAAGAGGCCGCGAAGGCCTACTCGCCGGCGGCATCCAACGACAGCTCCAGCACCTCCAACAGCACGAGCAACAGCGGCTCGGACAATTCGAGCTCCAGCGGTTCCTCGAGCTCGAACAGCTCCTCGGGCTCCAGCAAGTCGAGTTCCAGCAGCAAGTCCAGTTCCAGCAGCAAGTCGAGTTCGGGCAGTTCCAGCAAGTCCAGCTCGTCGAGCTCCAGCTACAGCGGGGCCTCCAGCATCCCGACCCACGGCAGCGTCGTCGATTACGCGGCGTCCCGCGTCGGTTGCCCGTACGTCTGGGGCGCATCGGGTCCGAGCAGCTTCGACTGCTCCGGCCTGGTCATGTGGGCCTACGCCCAAATCGGCATCAGCCTGCCGCACTACACCGAGTCGCTCTACTCCTGCGCGAAGGCACGCATCAGCGTCGACGCCGCACAGCCGGGCGACGTCCTGTACCGCAGCGGCCATGTCGGCATCTCCACGGGCGGCAACAACTACATCCACGCGCCGCATACGGGCGATGTCGTCAAGTATGCGAGCGGCGGAAGGTGGACCTGCGCACTGCGTTTCTAAAATTCTCGACGCGAAGCGGTTCTAATCTGCTAGAATCTCTCTTCGTGTTACCGGGATGTGGCTCAGCTTGGTAGAGCGCTCGCTTCGGGAGTGAGAGGTCGCTGGTTCGAATCCAGTCATCCCGACCATTTATCATGTAGAAAGGACTCTTTCCAAGAGTCCTTTCTTTTATTTTGGCAGCGGGCATGGTAGTCTTGCTAGCGCTGTCCCAACAGTACTAGTTCGCAGTTGAATCTCTGGAGGAGATGCTATGCATATCGGACCTCTCGGTATGCCCGAGATTATTATCATCCTCGTTGTGGTGTTGCTAATCTTTGGCCCCAAGAACCTTCCCAAGCTCGGCAAGGCAATCGGACGCTCTGTCAAGAGCCTGCGAGATGGCATGGACGGCGAGAAAGACGAGGCCAAGGCGGCAAAGAGCGAGCCTGAAAAGAGCGAGCCTGCGGCTGCCGAAGTCGTGGCGGATGCTGTTGAGGCACCAGAGGAGAAAGCCACGAAGGCCGAGTAGGGAATCCTGCCCAATTAGATGAGTAAAAGCGGCGTGTGCGGAGCGGACCTTCGCATGCGCCGTGTGTTTTGCAAACGAATGGAGAAGCACGCATGGCAAACAACGGCAACGAGCTTGTTCTTACCACCGAGGGCAAGGCAAAGCTCGAAGAGGAGCTGCATTACCTCGAGACCGAGAAGCGCGATGAGGTCGGCGAGCGCATCCGCATCGCCCGCGAGTTCGGCGACATTTCCGAGAACTCCGAGTACGACGACGCCAAGAACGAGCAGGCGTTTGTCGAGCAGCGCATCGCAGAGATCAACCAGATCCTGGCCAACGCGAAGATCGTCGAGTCTCCCAAGCGCGGTAACAAGGCCGTCATCGGTTCCACGGTGACGCTCGAAGACGCCAAAGGCCATGTCCGTACCTTCACCATCGTCGGCGGCGCCGAGGCCGATGCCGCCGAGGGCAAGATTTCCAACGAGTCTCCTGTCGGCGCGGCAGTGCTCGGCCACAAGAAGGGCGACCTCATCTCCTACGAGGGCCCGACTGGCCGCCATATGGAGTTCACGCTCACCAAGGTTGGTCACTAGGCATGGCAGAGCAAGACCAGGAAGTCATCGACGACCCGATTGAGGTCCGTCGCAACAAGCGCCAGGCTCTGATCGACGCTGGCGAAAACCCCTATGGCGGACGCTTCGAGTACACTGACCACACGGCAGACCTCGAGAAGCGCTACGCCGAGCTCGAAGACGGCGAGACGACCGAGGACGTCGTCTCCGTCGCAGGCCGCGTCATGGCGATTCGCCGCCAGGGCAAGATCGTGTTCATGGGTCTCAAGGACGCCACCGGGCTCATCCAGCTCTTCATCCGCATCAACAACGTCGGCGAGGATGCCTTCGCGCGCATCAAGGAGCTTGACGTGGGCGATTGGATCGGCGTCACGGGCGCGGTCATGCGCACGCGTCGCGGCCAGCTCTCCGTCGCGGCAACCGAGGTGACGCTTCTCTCCAAGTCGCTGCGCCCGCTTCCCGAGAAGTTCCACGGCCTGACCGACAAAGAGCTGCGCTATCGCCAGCGCTACGTCGACCTCGTCATGAACGACGACGTCAAAGAGACGTTCGTCAAGCGTTCCAAGATCGTCTCGGCCGTGCGCCAGTACTGCATGGACGACGGCTATCTCGAGGTCGAGACCCCCATGTTGCACACACTTGCGGGCGGTGCGACGGCCAAGCCCTTCACCTCGCATTTCAACGCGCTCGACATGGAAGTCTACCTGCGCATTGCACCCGAGCTGTACCTCAAGCGCCTGCTCGTGGGCGGCTTCGAGCGCGTGTTCGAAGTCAACCGCTGCTTCCGCAACGAGGGCATGGACCTCACGCACAACCCCGAGTTCACGACGCTCGAGGCATACTGCGCGTTCAGCGACCTCGACGGCATGATGGATTTCTGCGAGGGCATCTTCAAGGCGGCGGCGCTCGCCGCAAACGGCACGTACACGTGCACGTACCAGGGCCACGAGCTCGACTTCTCCAAGCCGTTCCGCCGTGCGACCATGATCGAGCTTACCAGCGAGAGGGCGGGCGAGGACGTCTCGTTCGAGCGCTCGCTCGAAGACCTGCGTGCGCTCGCCAAGAAAAACGGCGTCGAGGTGCAGGAGTCGTGGGGCAAGGGCAAGCTCATCTCGGGCATGCGGCGCTTCATGGAGGCCCAGGGCTACCTCGAGGTCGA
>CACZQA010000134.1 GCA_902783175.1 uncultured Coriobacteriaceae bacterium | reverse complement strand
CGTTACCTTTTCGTATACTGCTCTGACCTGGGCTTTTTCAAAATCACGAAGAAAAATCCTAATTCCTATTGACTAGGTTCCCTTTGAAACGTACTCTTTGCGTTGTCAGGTAATAACCTATTTACCTACTAGGTTTTTAAGAATTAGGAAGATAGTTCTCGAGGAAAGAGGAACATCATGGCAGTGAAGGCAATCAACCGCGTCGATGAGCTCATCGGCAACACCCCGCTCGTCAAGCTGAACGTCTCCGAGAAGGCCAACGTCTACGGCAAGCTCGAGAAGCAGAACCCCGGCGGTTCCGTCAAGGACCGCATCGCCAAGGCCATCATCGACGACGGCATCGAGAGGGGCGTCATCAACAAGGACACCACCATCATCGAGTCCACGTCCGGCAACACCGGCGTCGGTCTGGCCATGATCGGCGCGGCCTATGGCCTCAAGACCGTCATCTACATGCCCAAGAGCATGTCCGTCGAGCGCCGCAAGCTCATCCAGGCGTACGGCGCCGAGCTCCGCCTGGTCGACGGCGGCGTCCCGCTGGCGAACGAGGAGGCGGCCAAGGCTCTCGCCGAGACCCCGAACAGCTTTGCCCCCAGCCAGTTCACCAACGAGGTCAACGTCGAGGCCCACTACAAGACCACCGGCCCCGAGATCTGGCGCGACACCGAGGGCGACATTGCTGCCTACGTGGCAGGCGTTGGCACGGGCGGCACGCTGACCGGCGCTTCCAAGTACCTCAAGGAGCAGGACCCGAGCGTCAAGTCCTATGCCGTAGAGCCCGAGGAGTCCCGCGTGCTCGAGGGCGGCGAGAACGGTCCCCACAAGATTCAGGGCATCATGCCTGGCTTCGTCCCCGAGATCCTCGACCAGGACGGCTACGACGAGATCATCCACGTCTCCACTGAGGAGGCCTTCGAGTACCAGAAGAAGCTCGCCGCGGGCCAGGGCCTGTTCGTGGGCATCTCCGCCGGCGCTGCCGCAGCCGCAGGCGCAAAGCTTGCCGAGCGTCCCGAATTTGCCGGCAAGAACATCGTCGTGATCCTTCCCGATACCGGCGAGCGCTACCTCTCCATGCTTGACTTTGACGACTAAGCCTCCAGCTTTCTTCCTTCTCTTCTCCCACTTAGTCGCGTCATAGTCGAAAGGGCACCGTCTTCCCAGGTGGAAGCGGTGCCCTTGTTGTTTTGAGAGCTGCTTGCCCGCGCGTGCGCGCGTTGCCTCTCGGACCTGCCACGTGTGACCGTCATACGCGAGCACGAAAAAGGCGCGCACGGCCGCGTATTGCAGCCACACGCGCCTTAAGCGCTGTGTAAAGAGGGGTTACTCGAGCGTCAGGAGGAGCGCCATCTTGAAGGGCTTCTCGGCCTTCACGTAGTGCTTGCCGTTCTTGGCAAACTTGAAGTTCTCGCCCGCGTGGATGGTGTGCGGAGTGCCCTCGTAGCCGATGATGCCCTCGCCTTCCAGGCAGAAGATGATGGCCTCGCCCGGGGCGGAATGCTCGGACAGCCCGGTCCCGGCATCGAAGCTCATGAGGACGAACTTCATCTTGTCGTTGTGGGCCAGGTCCATGTTGATGACCTTGCCCTCCTGGATGGGGAGCAGCTCGGCCAGCTTGAAGACCTCGCCGTCTTTGAGTACTTCGTTCATGGTGGAATCCTTTCTGACTTCGATTTCGGTATAGACGCATCCCGCCTGCGTGTCCATGCCCACGGGCACTCCCGTCGGCGTGAGGATGATGTCGCCTTCGCCGAGTTCCCAGGTGTCCCCGCCGCTTGTGTACACGCGCAGGGCGCCCGCCTCGACGTGGATGAGCTTGTGGTAGCCGTAGGTCTCGGGGCTTATGTCGGTGTGCGCCGCGAGCGAGAAGTACACGATGGACGCGGCGTCATGCTGGTAGACGGCCTTCGAGGTCGTGCAGCCAGGGACTGGCTCGTTGTCGCGCGCGATGGAGAAGACCTCTCCCGTTTTCTCGTTCATGCGCTGTCACCTCGCTTTCTCGATTCGGTTGCTTTGATTGACTCGAACGTACCGCTGGAGGGCGGATTTGTATGTTGGCGATACAACGCGGGATGATGACGGCTGGGCAACGTCGCAGGCCGGCATGCGCCGCCAAGCGCGCGAGGGGTTGGCGGGCGCTCCGGTGCTAGCGGCCGCCCGCGCCCGGAAGCTCCTCGTTGAGGCTGCCCATGCGGTAACCCTGCAGGTCGAGCGCGACAAACGTGAAGCCCGCTTCCTTCACGCCGCTGACAACCTGCGAGCGCAGGGGCTCTTGCGCCAGCTGCGCGACCTGCGCAGGCGGGACCTCGATGCGCGCAACGTCGCCATGCGCTCGGACGCGGACCTGCGCGAACCCGAGTGTGGCAAGTGCGCGTTCTGCCCGGGCGATGCGCTCGAGCGCTTCGGGCGTGATGCGCGTGTGGTAGGGGACGCGGCTCGCCAGGCACGCGGCAGACGGCTTGTCCCAGGTGGGAAGGCCAAGCGCCCGCGACAGATCGCGGACGTCTTGCTTGCTAAAGCCCGCCTCGAGCAGCGGGCTTCGCACGCCGAGCTCGGCAAGCGCACGGTGCCCGGGGCGATAGTCGGCGTTGTCGTCGACATTGCTGCCGTCTGCCACATGCGCGATGCCGTGCTCGAGGGCAATCGCGCCGATTCGCGTGAAGACCGCCTGCTTGCACAGGTAACAGCGCTCGGGCGGATTGTCAGCGACCCCGGGAACCGCGAGGATGTCTGCCGCCGCGACGACATGGGCGATACCTTCCGCCACCGTCCAGGTGCGCGCTTGCTGCAGATCGTCATCGGGCACGAACGCGCTTTGGACGGTGACAGCGAGCATGTTGTCACCCAGCACGTCGTTTGCGACCTTGGCGAGAAGCGTCGAGTCGACCCCTCCCGAAAACGCGACTGCCACGCTCTCGAGCTCGGAGAGCAGTGCCTGCAGCTTGTCGTATTTGGCAGCCAGCTCGGGCTGTAGCGCGAGAGTTCCCGACACGGGTGGCGTCCCTTCGATAGAGTTGTCGTTCGTGCCGAAGATTATATGCGTCCGAGAACAGACGTGCCGTGCGGATATGCGGTCGTATCCTGCGAGATGGAAGGCTACAGGAAGATCCCCATGCGCTCGAACGCGGGGACCGGATGCTCGGTCTCGCGGATGCGCAGTGGCACGCGCAGGGGCTTGACGCGGTCGAGCTCG
>CACZQA010000133.1 GCA_902783175.1 uncultured Coriobacteriaceae bacterium | reverse complement strand
GCGGTTGACGAGGAAGAGTTCATGCTCGCAGTTGCCGAGGCTGGCGGCGAGGATTACGTCGACGGCGGCGACGAGTGGATTGTCTACACCGACCCGTCCGACCTCATGTCCGTCAACAAGGGCCTCGAGGAGCAGGGCATCGAGACCAAGGGTGCCGAGCTCGTGCTGCTTCCGACCAACCCCACCGAGATCAGCGTCGAGGATGCCAAGAAGGTTCAGCGTCTCATCGACCGTCTCGAGGAGCTCGACGACGTCCAGAACGTCTACACGACCATGGATATCACCGACGAGATCGCCGAGGCGCTCGACGCCGAGTAAACGCTCGTCAACATGTAATTCCTTTCGAGGGGCCCGGGCTGCATACCCGGGCCTCTCGTTTTTTTCAGCTCGCGTAGACGATGCTGCGCTCGTTATCGCTGTGATGATACGAGCAGGTGACGAGCGTGAGCATCTGCTCGACCTGCTTGGCTGCGCCTCCGTCGAGCCTCATGCCGCAGGCCGCGAGGCGCTTGCTCCGGTAGAGGCCGAAATCCTCTTGGCTTGAAAACTCGGTACGCTTCGACTGCTCGTCGCCGCTCACGACCGCGCATCCCTCGCAATGAAAGACGCGTGACCAGGCGGGGGTCTGTATGACGATGCTGCGGTGCTCCAGTGCGAATTCTTTCGACGAGTACTCCGCGACCTGGGAGAACATCGAGCCGTCGTTCATGTGATGGCCGAACACGACCAGGTTGGGCGAATCCATGCCCTGCGTGCAGGCCGCATCCAGGTAGATCGCCCCGTACACGTTCCAGTGGCGGCGCACGTCGTGCGTGAGGTAATACGTCGGGTCGTCGGGTTTCGCCTGCACGACGGGCGCGTCGACGTTCGTGTCCGGGATGGATATCCAGGCGACGATGTCGGGGTTGACCGATTTCCAGTAGCCCCAATCGACCTGCTGCAAGCCGTCCTCGTCGTATGAGGCGGGCCTGCCCGGGGAGGGGCTCGTGCTCGTGGCGGTGCGGTTCATGTCCACGAGCGCGATGCCCAGCCCGAGCGCGACTGCTATAAGGAGCGCTCCTACAAGGGTGAGTATCCGATAGATTGTCAAGGTGCGTGGTTTCACGTCAACGCTGGCCGAAGTCGAAGTGGTCTTCTGCATCCATCTTGCGGCGGTGTGCCGTTATCCCCACGAGGCAGGCGCCGGCAATCGCGAGCATGCTGGCAAAGAACGCGAGGCCGATAAAGCTCGATCCGGTCTTGTCGTAGCCGCCCTGCTCGGTGGAATCCCCCGGCGTTTCGGGCTGCGGCTCGTCGACGGCGTTGACTGTCTGGCCCTGGTCGTTGAAGTCCTCGTGGACCGCAGCCGTGTTGCCCTGTTCGTCGAGGCACTTCTCGAAGACCACGAGGTCGTGTCCGACGAGGGCGCTTGCGTCGACGGAGAGCTCCACCGCCACTTCTCCCTCTTTGTCCTCGGTCGTGAACTCAGTGCTGGCGGTGACTTCGGAGCCGTCCGCGCCTGTCACCGCCTGTCCGGTCGTCTTGTCCATGAGGGTGCCCTTCATCGTGTAGGTGGTCTTGGGGGCGAGCCCGAGGTACTTCACGGTGTCGAGCACGGTCGCCTCGGGGCCGGACACGGACTTGTCGGCATCTGCCTTGTCGACGGCGGTCGTGTGGATGGCGGGCCCGACGTGCACGCTTTGCGAGGTGCTGTCGAGGTCGGAATGCGTCGCGACCGTCTTTCCGCCCTCGAGCAGGTCCTCGAACACGACGATCGTCTTGCCGGCAAGCTCGCTGGCGTCGAAGCCGAACTCGGTTTTGACGCTTCCGCTCTCACGCTCTGGCGTGAAGGCCTTCTCCACGGTGACTGCCTCGCCCTTGTCGTTGGTGAGCGGCGCGCCCGTCTCCTTTAGCATCAAGGTCCCGTGCAAGGTGTATTCCGTGCCCGGCGTGAGGTTGCGGTAGTCGACTGTATCGACGAGCGCCGCGTTTGGCGCGGGGTCGAGCGAGTCGTCTCCGTCCGATTTATCCGAGGCGGTCGTGCCGATAGCCGGCTCCGTGTCGACGATGTTGTTCAGCTCGACCATGATCTGGTCGCGGTACACGGTAAAGGTCAGGTTGACGAGGTTCTTCTTGGCGTTGGCGCTGCAGGGCAGCTCGACGAGCTGGTAGGAGCCGTAGGGCAAGGCGCCTTTCGCGTCGCTTGCCGGGGCGCCCTCGCCCGACTTGTCCTTGGAGAACCACGTCCCCGCATGCGGGTCGAGCTTGCTCTCGTCCACTGTGTAGTTGCCCTGCCCGTCGACGCTCACCGCGTCGTCGTTGGCGTTCGTCCTGTACAGGTGGGAGTTGCTGGCACTCGACGAGTTGAAGCGGCCGTTCTCGTCGGTCACGATGACGTGCGATTCGTCGGCCTGCCCGTCTTCGCCGTTGTCGTAGGACAGCATGAACGGGATCCCCGCGAGCGGGCTTTGACGGTCGTCGACCTTGCGGAACTGGAAGTCGCCGCGCTGTACTTGCTGTGCGGCCTGCTGCACCTGGTCAAAGGTGAGCACCGGGTCCGTGTCGGTGTTGCTCGCGTCCGCGATGTCAAAGCTGAGCTCGCTATCTATGGCGAGGTAGCCGACGGGTGCCTTGGTCTCGCGCACGGTGTAATGGCCGATCGGCAGCACGGGCGCGCCGCTCTCGTCGACGAAGAAGTCGTCTCCGCCCGTCTTGTGGTCCTTGGTAAAGTGCACTTCGCCCGCCTTGTCAGAGCTGAGCAGCCAGGTCTTGGTGGGCGCGGACGCGTCTTTGGGCGTGAACGAGACCGAGAACTCCGCTCCCTCGAATTCGGCTGCGCCTACCGTCGCGGGGTTGCCTGTCTCCTTGTTGACCTTCTGGATGAGGAGGTCGGGCCTGCTGTAGTTGGGCATCTCCTTGGATTCGAGCGG
>CACZQA010000132.1 GCA_902783175.1 uncultured Coriobacteriaceae bacterium | reverse complement strand
TGCTCTCCTTCGCGCAGTGCACGAGCTGGCAGACGACGAACACGGCAGCCGGGATGAACGCGTACCACATCTGCAGCGAGAAGCCGAAGAAGTCGGTGCCGACGGCCAGGGCAAAGGTCTCGATGGCGACGACGAGGAAATAGCAGAACTTCCAGATGAGGCTGATGACCTTCTGCGAGGCGTCGAGCGAAGACGCCTTCGCCCGTGCGGCACGCGCTGCCTCGTCGCGCTTCAGGTCCTTGTAGGCATCGCTCACGACAAGATCGTGCGCGATCTGCTTGAGGCGCTTGGCGCGCTTCTCGACCGAATAGCGCTCGGCGCTTTTCTTGTTGGCGCTGAACGCGACCACGCCGCCCGTCGCCAGGACAGCCGACAGCACGATAACGGCCACGATGCTGCTGTCCCAGAACAGTCCCCCGCGCACGAAAAACGCGATGACGAGCGGCACGAGAAGCGTCAGCGCGAAGATGACCACGCCTGCCTTGAGCAGCGAGAGCGTGCGCTTGGAGCCCGACATGTAGCCGCCGCCGAGCTCTTCGTCGACATAACGGTCGACTTCCCGTTTGTAGTCCTCCAGAAACGTCTCGGCACCCATACCGCTCCTCGCCCTGCATCAAGTCCGCCAATCATCGTCCAGACACGATACCGCATTTGGCCGCGCGCGCCCCGAGCGAATGCGTAAGCTTCGTTAAATCTTGCCCGTATGCGCCAGAACTGCACCTACAATACGTCTCGTGCCCTCATGTGGCCTGACGACAACGCGTAGATTCACGAGGAAGTGCCATGAAGAAGATAGAGATGAAGACCCCGCTCGTCGAGATGGACGGCGACGAGATGACCCGCATCATCTGGAAGCTGATCAAAGACGAGCTCATCGAGCCCTACGTCGACCTCAAGACCGAGTACTACGACCTCGGCCTGCAGCATCGCAACGAGACCGACGACCAGGTAACCGTCGATTCCGCAAATGCCACCAAAAAGTACGGCGTCGCCGTGAAGTGCGCGACCATCACCCCCAACGCCGCGCGCATGGAGGAATACGACCTCAAGCAGATGTGGAAGAGCCCGAACGGCACGATCCGCGCGATGCTCGACGGCACGGTGTTTCGCGCGCCGATCCTCGTGAAGGGCATCGAGCCCTACGTGCGCACCTGGAAAAAGCCCATCACCATCGCACGCCATGCCTACGGCGACATCTACCGCGACGTCGAGCTGCGCATCCCGGGGCCCGGCAAGGTCGAGCTCGTGTACACGCCCGCCGACGGCGGAAAGGCGCAGTCCGTCACCGTCCACGAGTTTGACGGCGCGGGCGTGGCCGAGGGCATGCACAACCTCGACGAGTCCATCGAGGGCTTTGCGCGGGCATGCTTCGACTACGCGCTCGAGACGGGACAGGACCTGTGGTTCGCCACGAAGGACACCATCTCGAAAACCTACGACCACCGCTTCAAGGACATCTTCGCCGAGATGTACGAATCCGAGTACCGTACGCGCTTCGAGCAGGCGGGCATCGAGTACTTCTACACGCTCATCGACGACGCCGTCGCGCGCGTGATGCGCAGCGAGGGCGGCTTCATCTGGGCGTGCAAGAACTACGACGGCGACGTCATGAGCGACATGGTCTCAACCGCCTTCGGCTCGCTTGCCATGATGACGAGCGTGCTCGTGAGCCCGCACGGCTACTACGAGTACGAGGCGGCGCACGGCACGGTGCAGCGCCACTACTACAAGCACCTGAAGGGGCAGGAGACGTCGACGAACTCCGTCGCGACGATCTTTGCCTGGACGGGCGCGCTAAGAAAGCGCGGGCAGCTCGACGGCACGCCTGAGCTGGAAGAGTTCGCGGACAAGCTCGAGCAGGCGACCATCGCCACCATCGAGTCGGGCAAGATGACCGGTGACCTGGCCCGCATCACGACGCTTCCCAACCCCACCACCTTGAACACGCAAGACTTCATCGCCGCCATTGCCGACGAGCTCGCACGTTCCTACAAGTAGCGCGCGAAAATCGAGGACGGAATGCCTGCCGCAAGCGGGTATCCTAGTCCGAGCGATCGACAGCCAACAAGAAAGGTCACTTAAGTGATTAAAGACATCGTCACGGATAAAGAACAGCTCAAGATCAAATCGGAGAAGGCAACGCCCGAAGACAAAGACGTCATCCAGGACCTCCTCGACACCTTCGAGAAGCACTCCGAGACCGCCGTGTGCCTTGCGGCCAACCAGATCGGCGCGCAAAAGCGCATCATCGTCATCAACAACCTGGGGACCACGCAGGTCATGGTCAACCCGATGATCACCGACAAGAAGAAGCCCTACCTCACCCAGGAGGAGTGCTATTCGCTGAAGGGCGTGCGCAAGTGCAAGCGCTTCAAGCGCATCACCGTCGAGTACCTCGACGAGTCGTTCGAGAAGCACGAGGAGACCTTCACGGGCTACATCGCCGAGGTCATCCAGCATGGCGTCGACCACTGCAACGGCATCCTCATCTAGCAAGCGCCCTCACGCTGCACCAAGAGCACACGCGCGCATTGAAAAGCGGTGCCGCCTGAATGCAACAGGCGGCGCCGCTTGTCTGTTGGCCGATGAGGTGCCGAGGCCCTAGAAACCGCCCTGGCTGAAGCGGTGCGGGATGAGCGTCGTGGGCTTGCCCTTGGCCCAGTCCCAGCTCCTGAATTCCTTGGATCCGGTCATGATGTCGTGGTCGCGATAGTTCTCCGACCACATGAGGCAGAAGTCGCGCAGCTCGATGAGCAGGTCCTCGAGCGTGCCGTCGTACTCGCTTTCGACGTAGGTCTTGAAGACGCTGTAGGTCTCGCCCTTGTCGTGGATGCTCACCTTGACGAAGCGGATCGTGAGCCACATGCGGATGCCGGCGTTCAGCTTCTCCGATTCCGGGTCGTCGCCGAACATCATCTCGATGGGCTTCCAGTACGTGTCGTACAGGCGCTCCTGCTCGTCGCGGTCCTCGGCGATCAGCAGATAGTTGCGCACCATGTCGCCCGTCGTGAGCGGCGTGCCCTTGGTGTTGAGGCTCTCGAAGACGAGCTGGGGACGGTCCTCGCCCACGAGCTCGGCGGAGATGAGCATGAGGCCACGTAGGCCGCGCACGACGAGCTGGGGATCGAAATCGTCTTGCTCCATGCGCTTCTTGAACCACTGGTAGTTGTTGATGATGCGCTCGGACTTGCGGGCGGGGAGCTCGGCATGGTCGATGATCGCGAACAGCGTCGCGCGGTCCGTGCGCGAGAGCACGAGTTTGTGCTGCTCGCCGCACATCAGGTAGTGGGTGCGGATGAAGTCCGCGTCGATGCCCTCGACGGTGAGGTCGTGCGCGCGCATGTACTCCTCGAGCGCTATCAAGAGCAGCGTGATCGTCGTCGTGCGCTGCTGGCCGTCGACGACCGCGAGGCCCTTGATGCCCGGCGTGCGCTCGGGCTCGCGGGAGTAGAGAATCGTGCCGAGGAAGTGCGGAAGGCCCGTGCGGCCGGAGCGCACGACGTCCATCCAGATGCCGTCGCACTGCTCGTCGTTCCAGGAATAGACGCGCTGGAACACGGGGATCACGAACTGCGTGCCCTCCTCGCCCAGCAGGTCGAGGTACATTTTCTGAGAAGTCTCCATTGCTCACTCTCTTCACATGCGAAAAACGAACAAACGAAGCAGATTGTACTCCACGCGCAACAGGCGGATCGAACGGCCGTGTTAAATCTCGTCCGAATCGAGGCGCGTCTTCGTGCGGGCCTCGTACTTCGCATCCGAAAGCGGCGAGACGAGGAAGTTGTCCCCCAGCATCTTGACGAAGTCGCTCACGTCGGTGTTGGAGGTGAGCATGACCTTGCCGTCTTCGTTGAACTTGATCTTACGGCTGTAGTATCCGATGCGGTTCACGTGGTACTGGAGCTCCTCGGCGGACATGTCAACGACCGGCGAGCCCTCCTTCTGCAGCTTGAGCAGCTTGTTTGCCAGCGTGCGACTCTCGTCGATGCGCTGGTCGAGCTTCTCGAAGTCGGCCAGGATCGGGTCGAACGAGACGGCGTAGTCCTTCGCGCGCTGGGCCACGAGCTTGTCGTACTTGAACAGGATCTCGAGCGCCTTGAGGCTGCGGAAGTAGACGCCCTGCCCGTAGAGCACGAAGTCGAAGCTGTTGCCGATCTTGACTGATCGGTCGGAGAAGGCGAACGGCTCGTCTTCTTCCGTACCGAACAGAAGGTAGCTCGACTTCTGCTGGATCCACATGCGCTGCACGCGCTGGAAGGCGACGACCGTCTGACGCCCGCCCTCGCCCGCGCACTCGTACTTGAACACGAGGCCGACGAGCTTCTCGACGTCGTCGTAGGCGACGCCCGCAGAGGGAGAGCCGTCGACGACGGAGCCTGCCACCGACTTCAAGAAGAACAGGAAACGCTGGGCATCGAGATCCTCGAGCTCGTCGTCGTCCTCGTCTGCGCCGTGTGCCATGCGGGCGACCGTCTTGTCGTCGTCGAAGAACGAGACCGGCGCGCAGCCGATGCAGTCGGGATCGGCGTAGAGTTCCTCGATGGGCTGGTAGGCAACACCCTCGATCTGGTTCTCGTCGAGGACCTCGTGAAAGCCATAGTCAAGGAACGCGCGGTCAAAGAGGCGCTCGTTGATGAGCTTCATGTCATCCGATGCCGTTCCCGGCTTTGCCACCCACCTGATGTCGAACGGCCAGCTCGGGTCTTGCGTCTCGAGGACGGCGTAGACGGATACGTTGCGGTGCAGGTCCGCGTTGACCGCATCGAGCGCGGCCATGAGGGCCTTCTTCTCTTCGAGTAGTTCTGTAAGCATCGTGCCTCGGTATTCAGTCGTTGGTGTCAATCGCGAGGCGGTATTGTACCCCACTCGCGCGACGCGCTTTCATCCGGACGGGAAAAGACGGCAAAGCCGCAGACGGGCACCCGCCGACCCCGGCCAGGCGCTACAAGTCGCGCGCCTGATACAGCCCCGCGCGCTTGAAGCCGAGCTTTTCGTAGTAGCCCCTCGTGCCCACCGAGCTGATGACGTTGAGCTTCGCGTAGCCCCGCGCGCGGGCGATGTCTGCCGCGCGCTCGACGAGGCGCTTGCCGAGCCCGCGGTGCTGCACGCCCTCGGCGCTCTCGTGGAAGTTGGCGACGCGCCCGTACACGTGCACTTCGCGGATCATCGCCTCGCCTGGGCTGACGGGGAGCTCGTCCTTGTGCGCGCGGACAAACGAGGCGTCGGGCAGCGACAGGCGCAGGAAACCCGCGATGCCGCCCTCGGGCGTCACCCACTGCAAGAAAACCTCGCGGGTGGCACTCGTCTCGTACTCGACCTGCTGGAGCTCGAGCGAGGCGAGGTCGGTGGCGGCGAGGCTGATTTCGCGGTAGCGAATCTCGTCGATCTGGGCGTCCATCTGGGAAAGCTTTGCCTCGACCATCTGCCGCAGGTTCGTCTTCTTGTTGCAGGCGACGATGTCTCCGGCGGAGAAATCCCTGATCATGCGCGAAACGCGGCAGAACGGGGGCGTCGAGAGGACGTCGTGGACCAGCACGTCGACGAGCTCGTCTTCGCCGTAGGGCCGCCACTGTCCCGCCTCGTAGCGCGCGACGAGGCGCGTGTCCTCGATCAGGGCGCACGGGTAGAGCTTGACCTCGTCAGGCATGAACGAAGGGCAGCTCATGAACTCGCGGTAGTCCTCGACATCCTCATCAGGCGTCGAGCCGTAGAGGTTGACCATGAAGTGCGCGTGGATCTTGAAACCGAAGACGCGGAGATACGTGAAGGCACGCGCGATCTGCTGCACGTCGATGCGGCGTTCGTTGGCACGCAGCACCTCAGGGCGCAGGCTCTGCACGCCGATCTGCACCTTGGTGCACCCGAGCTGCCGGAAGAACCTGAGCCGCCCCGGCGTGATGGCATCGGGGCGCGTCTCGATGACGAGCCCGACCACGCGATGTGCCGCCGTCTCGTTGATTCGGTGCTGCTCGAAAAGCTCCGCAAGCGTCGCCTCCTGGGCTGACGCCACCTCTGCCCAGGCTTTGCTGTTTCCGTACAGGCGCTCGAACGCGGCGTTGAAGCGCTCCTCGCCGGCGGCGATCCGCTTCTGCTCGAGCTCCACGAAGCCCGCAAGCTCCGCCTCGTCGCAAGAGATGCCGCGCCCCCGGTAGAAGCCCCTGCGTTCGCGCACGGATTCGTCAGTATGGGGCGCGTCGTTGAGCGCGCGGAAGAGCTCGAAGACAAACCAGGTCTGATAGGAAATCGGGTAGTCGCTCCACGTCCCGCCGAGCACGATAAGCTCGACCTTGTCGCAGAGGTGCCCCATCTGCTCGAGCGCCCTCAGGCGCGAGGCGACCTGCAGGTACGGGTCGAAGAAGTTGCGCTCGGCGCGCTGGCAGGCAGGCTCGGCATGCAGGTAGCTCTTGGGCATGCGCAGGTCGTTCGGGCAGTACAGACAGTCGCTCGAGCACTTCCAGGGCTTGGTGATGACCGTGATCGTGGCGACGCCCGACGCCGTGCGCCGCGGCTTCATGCGAAGCGTGCGCATGAGGCGCGCCTCGAGCTCGTCATCGACGCCCCACGATGCCCAGCGCGCAGGGTCCTGTTCCTTGACGCGCAGGTAGTACGGCAGGATCTTCTTCTTGGAATACGCGCGCTGGGCCGATTTGACCAACGCGTTATGCGAGTCGATGAGCTTGCCCAGCTCGCGGCTGTCGAGGCTTTTTCCCGACCTGAGGATTGCGAGTATTTCGAGTAGCAGTTGTTCCATGGGGCCTGATTCTAGCGTAATCGCTGTAGAATCACGGGATATGACCGCAGATAACCAGACAGCACGCAGGCTCATCGAGCTCAACACCGAGTTCTACCGGCTCCAGGCCGCCTCGTTCTCGCAGACCAGGCACAGCGCCTGGGCGGGATGGGAGCGCCTGGCAGACGGGCTTTCCCTGGGAAACCACGCGAAGGCGCTCGACCTCGCCTGCGGCAACCTGCGTTTCGAGCGCTTCTTGCAGGAGCGCTTCCCCAGGACGCGCCTCGAGTTCGACGCCATCGACAACTGCCCCGCGCTGAGCGCGGGGGCCGAGGGCATCCCCGTGCGCGACCTCGACCTGGCGCAGGCGCTGCTCGAGGGGCAAGGACCCGAGCTCTCTGAACACGACCTGGCCGTCTCGTTCGGGTTCGTGCACCACCTGCCCACCTTCGAGATGCGCTGCGCCCTGCTCGAACTGCTCGCGCGAGCAACGGCACCGGGCGGCGTGTTTGCCGTGTCCTGTTGGCAGTTCATGGACGATGAGGGTCTTGCGGCCAAGGCAGAGCAGACAACGACACGCGGCATCTCCGAGCTTGGCTTGACCGGCCTGGGACCACGCGATTACCTGATCGGCTGGCAGACAAGGCCCGGCGTGTACCGCTACTGCCACCATTTCGACGACGCCGAGGTAGACGCGCTCGCCGCCCACCTCGCCGACAGAGCTCGGCTCGTCGACAGCTACCGCGCCGACGGAAGGACCGGCCGCCTCAACCGCTACCTCGTTTTCAAACGCACCCGGCTCGGCTAAGATAGACGGCCGATACAACACAGATTGGCATTTTCGATGAACAAAGACATCCTCCGCACAAAGCTTATCGAGGCGCTCCCCCCAGAGGCAATCCTCGAAGACGAGCCCATGAGCAGGCACACGACGTTTCGTGCAGGCGGCCCCGTGGACTTCCTCGTGACCCCAAGTTCGATCGAAGAGATCGAAGGGGCGCTCAAAGCGGCCCGCGCGGCAAACGCCGACTGGCACGTCATCGGCTGCGGCAGCAACCTGCTCGTCGCCGACGAGGGCATCGAGGGGCTCGTGATCGTGCTGGGCGAGAAGTTCGCCCGCATCGACATCGAGGGAAACCTGCTGACCGCCCAGGCAGGCGCCACGAACAAGCAGGTTGCCGAGGCTGCGCGCGATGCGGGCCTCACGGGGTACGAGTTCGCCTCGGGGATTCCCGGCTCGATCGGCGGGGCCGCCATCATGAACGCCGGGGCCTACGACGGCGAGTTCAAGGACGTCGGCGTCTCGGTGACCTGCCTGACACTCGAGGGCGAGGTCGTCACCGTCTCCGCCGCCGGCGCGCAGTGGAACTACCGGCACAGCATGATGTCGGACCGCGGCTACATCGTGCTCGACGCGACCATCCACCTCGTGCCGTTCGACAAGGACAAGATCTCCGCGCGCATGGCGGAGCTCAAGCAGCGCCGCGAGGACAAGCAGCCGCTCGAGCTGGGCAGCGCCGGCAGCACCTTTAAGCGCCCCATCGGGTACTATGCGGGCAAGCTCATCCAGGACGCGGGCATGCAAGGACACACGGTGGGACGTGCCCAGGTATCCACCAAACACGCCGGCTTCGTCGTGAACATGGGCGGCGCCACCGCCGCGGACATCCGCCAGGTAATCGCCGACGTGCAAAACGCCGTCTTCGCCGACGCGGGCGTGCACCTCGAGACCGAGGTGCGCATGTGGGGCTTCGACGATTAGGGGCTGATGGCGCATGACGCTCAGGATCCGCACGGCAACCCTCGACGACCTCGACATCGTGACCGAGCTCGAGCAGGCGGCGTTCCTCCCCGCGGAGGCCGCCTCGCGCGAGAGGATGGAGCAGCGGCTGCTGTACTTTCCCAACCACTTCCACCTGATGTTCAACGGCGATGCGCTCGTCTCCTACATCTCGGCGATGCCGTCAGACGAGCGCGACCTGCGCGACGAGATGTACGCCGACGCGCGCCTGCAAGACGAGCTCGGCAGCTGGGAGATGATCTTCAGCGTCGCCACGCTGCCGTCCTACCAGCACCTCGGCATCGCCTCCCAGCTCATGCGCAGCTACCTTGAAAGCAGCCGTGAGCAGGGCAGGAAAGGCATCGTGCTCACCTGCAAGGAAAAACTCGTCGGCTTCTACGCGCGCTTCGGCTTTGTGGACGAGGGCATGAGCGACTCGAGCCACGGCGGGGCGACGTGGTACCAGATGCGGCTCGTCTTCTGACGCAAACCCCGCTCTGTTGGCCTACTCGCGCGGCTTTGTCGCCAGCTCGATGACCCGGTAGGCGCCATCGTAGGTGCCACGCGCCTTCTCGCACTCGATGTTGAAGCACATCTGCTCGACGAGCTCGGGCTCGGCCTGGAACAGGTCGATCATCGCGGAGATCTCGGGCGCGGTCTGCATCTCGTAGGTGCCGTCCCCCAGCTCCGCAGCGCGAATCGCGCCCCATGCCTCGTGGCCGCCCACGCGCTTGATCATGAGCTTGGGCACCGGGTAATACGCGAGCTCGCTCGGCTTGGTGACGAGGATGTCGCAGCATCTCATGAGCAGGTTGGTCGAGTAGACGGCCGAGAAAATGTCGTCGTCGCAAAACGCGTGGATGCCCTCCATCGGCCCGTCGAGCGCGGCGGTGGAAAAGCGCCTCGTCTCGGCGAAGTCGTCGAAGTGCAGCGTTGCGTCGCGCAGGGCGGGCACGGCCTCGACGAGCGCTTCCCAGACATTGCGATGGTCGCCGACGTTGACCATCAGCGTGGCGCTGCCCGCCTCGATGAACGGGAGCAGGTGGCTGATGATGCACACGAACAGGTCTTGCTGCGCGCCGGCGCCGCCCACGCTCAGCAGGTAGCGCATCGGGAGCCCCTGCCCGATGCGCCTGCGGCGCCGGTCGCAGTCGGCCTCGATGTTGGAGACGAGCTCATGGTCGATGTAGTGGCCCGTGCAGAAAAGCGAGCCCTTGGGCATGGGCTTGAGCACGCGCTTCTTGTCCATGCCGCGCAGCATCTTGTAGCCCATGAAGCTGCTCGGCGTCTGGACGGTGTGGACGGCCCCTTCTGCCAGGTGCAGCGCCATGGGCCAGTTGTCCGGTATCGCGTTCACCACCTGCGAAAGCCCCGCGTGCACCGCGGCCTGCGACGGCCAGGCGTGCGTGCCCACGAAGGGGACGTCGCGGGGCAGGTCCGAAAACGGCGCCGTCATGAGCTCGGAGACCTTCTGGTCGGACGCGTTGTAGGAGAGCTTGCGGAAGCCCTCGGAGTTGAGCGGCTCCCAGACGAGCTTGTTGAACAGCGCGAAACGCTGCGAAAGGCGCGAGCCTCTCGAGTACAGCTCGTTTTGCTCGGCGATGATGCTCGTGCAGGCAGAGCCGGGAAACGCCATGAGGTCGAGCCAGTAGGGCGTGTACCCCATCGCGTGCGCGGCAGATGCCATGGCCATCGAGATGCGGTAGTGCCCGAAGCCCATGCGGATGTTGCCCACGACGAGCGGGGATCCGCCTGCGCCGACAACGGTGCGCTTTGTTTCGGGCGGCACGGGGGCAGCGGCGGCATCGGCGCGGATATCGAAACCGGGGCAATCGGCATGCGCGAGGTTGCGCACGCCAAGCGCCTCGCCGATGACGGGCACCTCGCCGGCGCGGAGGTGGCACGAGCCGGGCGCATCGACGCCGTACTTGCGCTCGAAGCGGCGTTTGGAGCGGCACGCCTTGCGGTAGGTGCGCTCGTCTATGTCGTTGCCGAAGATCGCCGATGACCGATCGGGTTTAGTCGCCATGCTCGTCCCCACTTGTCTCAAATCCGATACTATTGCTAACGCATTGTTTATTGCATGCGCACTATTCTAATGCGCTTTTACGTGTTTTCGATTACTGGGGGAAATTCTCAAATGAGTGACAGCGTGAGTACTGCGACCGTTCCGGCAGACGAGGGCAAGAAGCTTGCCGGCAACGGGATCTTGTGGCTGTTCGCGATTGGCCAGCTCGGCTGGTCGATGCTTTCCGGCATCATCTCGAACTGGCTCGTCTACTACTACCAGCCCGGGGAGTCCCTGCTCTCGCAGGGGCAGCAGCTCTTCATCACGCAGGGGGCCGTGTTCGTCGGCCTGACCGTCATCGGCCTCATCACCGCCTCCGGCCGCATCTTCGACGCCTTCACCGACCCCTGGATCGCCTCCAAGTCCGACCGTTGCCGGCACCGCCTCGGGCGCCGCGTCCCCTTCCTGCGCTACGCGCCCATCCCGTTCGGCGCCGCGACGGTGCTCATCTTCATCTCGCCCGTCGGCGAGGTGAGCTGGGTCAACAACCTGTTCCTGCTCGTCATGGTCTTGTGCTTCTACCTTGCGATGACCTGCTACTGCACTCCCTACAACGCCCTCATCCCCGAGCTCGGCCGCACGCAGAAGCAGCGCATCAACGTCTCGACCTTCATCTCGACCACGTACTTCTTCGGCACGGCGTTCGCCTACCTCGTCCCCAACATCGCCGCCGTCTTCGCGCCCGACTTCGGCATCACGAACGCGTTCCGCCTCACGATCGGCATCCTGGCGGTCGTCGCGGTCGTGTGCATGCTCGTCCCCTCGTTCGCCATCAACGAGCACGAGTACGCGGTCACCACGCCTTCCGAGACGCCCACGTTCAAGAGCCTCGTCAAGACGTTTCGGAACCACGAGTTCCGCACCTTCGTCGGCTCCGACGTGCTGTACTGGATCGCGCTGACCATGTTCCAGACCGGTCTGCCGTTCTACATCACCGAGCTCATGGGGCTGAGCGACAGCATGACGTTTCCGCTGTTTGCCCTCATGACCATCCTGAGCTTTGCCTTCTACCTGCCCGTCAACGTGCTCGCCAAGCGCCTGGGCAAGAAGAAGCTCGTCGTCTTCGCGTTCTTCTTCTTCACGCTCGCCTTTGCCATCACCACCTGCGTGGGCTGGTTCGGCTTGCCCGGCGTCGCATGGGGCGTCATCGTCGCCGTCCTGGCTTCGATCCCCATGGCCATCCTCGGCATCATCCCGCAGGCCGTCGTGGCAGACATCGCCGAGGCCGACGCCATCCAGACGGGCGAGAAGCGCGAGGGCATGTTCTACGCGGCACGCACCTTCGCCTTCAAGCTCGGCCAGTCGCTCGCGATGCTGCTGTTCACCTCCATCGCGCTCATCGGCAGCGGCGGCATGGGCTATCGCCTGACCGCCGTGTTCGCCGCCGTGTTCTGCCTGCTCGGCGCCATCGTGTTCACCCGCTACCACGAGGACAAGATCATGGGCATCATCTCCGAGAACTTCAAGGAGCGGACGAACCGATAATGAAGCCGATATCCTTCGAGATCAGCTACGAGACAAGCGGGGGCCCGCGCCGTATCAGCGCCGGCCTGGGCGCCCCGTTCGAGACGCAGGACCTGAGCGTCTGCCCCCACGTCGACGGCTCGCGCATTACCTGCAGCATCGAGACGAAAGCCGAGCTCACCGTGACGGGCTTTTCGCTCGAGCTCGCGCATGAGTTCGGCGCGAAAGATCGCGTCCTCGTCAACGGCTACCAGTCCTGGACCGATACGGTCGAGCTCCCCGTCAGGTCGCGCATGCGCGGCGTGAACGACATCCCCGGCCCCGTGCTGCGCAAATGGGTGCTCGACGGCAGCGGCGACTACCGCTTTGCAGACTACGACGGCAAACCCGGGCACCTCCACGGCTACACATATGCGTACGTGCGCGCAGACGACGCCTGCGAGCTCGTCGGCTCGCTCGACGAGTCGGGCGGGTTCACCAAGCTCGAGGTGCTCACCGACGAGGGCAAGGTCATCGTGCGCCCCGAGGCACCGCTCGGCAGGCTCGCGGCGCACGAGACGCAAACGCTCGTGCAGCTCGCCTTGGTGCGGGGAAGCCTCGACGAGTGCTTCGAGGCATGGTTTTCGCTCAGCGGCATCACCGCGCGCACGACGCGCCCGATCGTCGGCTACACGAGCTGGTACCGGCACTACTACGACATTGACGAGGCAAAGCTCACGGCCGACCTCGAAGCGGCGCGCGACGCTTTTGCGCAGGTCGAGACCGGCGATGCGCTCAAGGTGTTCCAGATCGACGACGGCTACTGCACGGTCGGCGACTGGCTCGCCGTGAACCCTCGGAAATTCCCGCGGGGGCTGGCCCCGCTCGGCGCCTCGGCGCGCGAGGCGGGCTTCACCCCGGGGCTGTGGATCGCCCCGTTCGTCTGCGAGAAAGACTCCCGGCTTTTCAAGGAGCATCCGGACTGGCTGCTCAGAGACGATGACGAAAACCCCGTGAAGACGGGCTGCCACTGGAGCGGCGGCTACGCGCTCGACACGCGCAATGGCGCCTTTCGCAGCTACCTTGCCGAGGTGCTGCAGACCATCACGCGCGACTGGAGCTTCAAGCTGCTCAAAATCGACTTCCTCTACGCCGCCTGCATGCTCCCCCACGATGGCTGCAACCGCGGGCAGCTCATGCACGACGCGCTGGAGCTCGTCCGCTCCGCCGTGCCAAGCGAAGTCCTTCTGCTCGGCTGCGGCGTGCCGCTCGGCAGCGCGTTCGGCGTCGTCGACTACTGCCGCATCGGCTGCGACGTCGGGCTCGACTGGGACGGCAAGCTCTACATGCGCGGGCTCGACCGCGAGCGCGTCAGCACGAAGCGCAGCCTGGCAAACACCATCGGACGCTCCCCGCTCGACGGACGCGCCTTCGCGAACGACCCCGACGTCTTCTTCCTGCGCGACGACGTCAAGCTGAGCGCCGCGCAGCGCGCGCTGCTGCTCGAGACCGACTGCACCCACGCGAGCATGCTCATGACCTCGGACGATATGCGGTGCTGGGACGAGCAGGCCCGTTTGCTCTACCAGCATGCCGTGCACGCGCTCCTCGAGCGCAGCGGCGCCGATACCACGCGAAAGGCCTAGACATGACACAGCAGACGTTCAGCCCGTGCATCAGGGCCTTTGCGCCCGGGCGCACCGAGATCGCCGGAAACCACACCGACCACCAAGGCGGCAAGGTCATCGCGGCGACCGTGTCCGAGGGCATCGAGGTCCTCATGCAGCCCAACGACAAGATGCGAGGACGCGTGAGCAGCCCCGGCCACCAAGACATCGACATCGATCTCACGGAACTTGCCCCCGTGCCGGCAGAGCAAGGCAGCTCGGCTGCGTTGGTGCGCGGAGTCGTCGCGGGCCTGAAAGCCGCGGGCGTACCCGTCGCGGGCTTCGACGCACGCACGGAAAGCGCGCTCGCCTCGGGCGGGGGCCTTTCCTCTTCGGCCGCCTTCGAGCTCGGCATCGCCACCGCGCTCGACCTGCTCTACGGAGACGCCAAGACCGGCCCCATCACCCGCGCGCTCATCGCCCAGGATGCGGAGCGCTACTACTACGGCAAGCCCTGC
>CACZQA010000131.1 GCA_902783175.1 uncultured Coriobacteriaceae bacterium | reverse complement strand
CAGCAAAAGGCGGCTGATCACGAGCGCGCTCAAGGCCAGCGCAACACCCGCAACACCCAACACGACCATCACCGCGAGCAGCCCCTGCGCACGCTGCGGCCTCGTCGTTTCCCTCGCATGGCGCGCGGTCCTCGAAGCAGCGCCCCAGCTGGTCGCAACATGCGCAATCATGCCCACGAGCAGCAACGCACCGGTAATCTCGTGCACAACCTGCCCCGTAACCGGGCGCAGCATCGCGAAGACGAGCAGCGCGCACAGCGCGGCATCGAGTACGAGACGCCCCCTCATCTTTGCTGTCAACGCAGTCTTCCCAGCTCTCACGACCCTGTCTCCACGCGTTCTCCCGTTCACCACGCTGCTCATTGCTCCATCACCTTGACGGTGAGCGCAACGAGCCTCTTGTAGTACTCGTCTTCGGCGTACGCGTCCACGAGCTCCTGGAAGCTACGAACCCACGGCCGCACGTACGCGTCGCGGAAGTCTCCGTACGCCTCGACAAACGCCTCCGCACCCGTCTCTTCCCACCGCCGCGCCATGAGGGCGAGAAACGCGAGCAGATAGCGAATATGGTCCGCCGGGGCCTTCTCGTCGGCGGAAAGCTCGATGCCAAACTGCCGGTAGACGCCGCGGACCTCCGCAGCCGTCTTGCCCGCCAGCAGGTGCTCGCCATCCAGATAGTAGGAGGCGTAAGGCGGCGCCTCCATCTTGAACGAGCCGATGAACAGCCTCGTGTAGGCGAGCTGTCCGTCGACCCGCGTCGCAAACGCGCTGCTCGCGTCGATAACCTGCCGCACGTCATCAAAGCACCCGCCGCAGTCTTCTGCCGCAAGCGCCCCAAGCGCCGTAGCCGTCTCCTCGATGCCCTCACTCGGGTAGGAGTACGCCTTGGAGAGGGCGTCCAACAGCGCCGCCGAAGGAAGTCTCATGGTCCCTACCACGTCTTCTTGAACTCGCGGATGTAGTAGACGCCGGGAAGCGTCCCCTCGTCGGGCAGCAGCACCGACGCCTCGTATTCCTGCCTGAGCTTGTAGACGTCGCTGTAGATGTCGTCCATGTCGCCAAAGATCCTGGCGTTCGCTGGACAAGCTTCGACGCAGCGCGGCACATCGCCGTTGTCCACGAGATGCCGGCACATTTGGCACTTGAGCGGCCCGCCCACCGCCGTGATGGGCAGGCTGTAGGCGTCGAGCGCGTTATCGTGCGGCGGATAGTCCTTCTTGGCAGCTTTCTGCAGGTCCGCGCCGCTCGACGTGCCCTGCAGCAGCTGGGGCACGGCGCCGATCTGGCCAGCCGCCGTCTCGGCAGGCGCCGGGGTGATCGCCCCGTACGGACACGCCTTGGCGCAGCGTCCGCACTGCGTGCACGCGGCCACGTCGACGACGGTGAGCCCGTTGGCGTCCTTGTGCATCGCCGCCGTCGGGCATGCCTTGACGCAGGCCGCATTGGCGCAGTGGTTGCACATGACGGGGCGGTACGTGTACGAGACCTTCGGAAACGTCCCGCTCATCTCGCTTTGGTGATAGCCCAGATGCACGCCGGCCGGCACCTGGTTCTCCTGGGCGCAGGCGATGTCGCAGCATCCGCACCCCACGCAATCGTGCAGGTTGATAATCATCGAATAGCGCATTATTCGCCCACCTTCTCGATCTTCACGCGCGTGAGGCCACCGTGAAATGCGGACTGCCCACTCAGATGGTCGTAATCGGCGGGAATGAGCTCGTTGTTGTTGCCGCCGCGCGGCGTTGCCTGCGCGTAATCCGCAGCAGCAACATGCCCGAACGCCCAGTGACCCTGGCCGTAGGTCTTCATCACGACACCCGGGCGCGTGCCTTCCCAGCCCTTGGCGTGAACGGTATTGGAGCCCTGCACAGAGCTGACCTTGATCGTATCCCCGTCTTTCAGGCCGAGCTTCTCCATATCCTGAGGGTTGATCTTCAGCACATCGTCCCACGGCACATCGCCGGGATCGACGTCCTTGAACTCCTGGTACAGAGGGAGGTTGGCAGATCTCCCCTCGCGGTTGAGGCGCGAGCGGTTCTGGGTGAAGATGAACGGATACTCCTCCGGATCGCCATGGCGAACCGGCTCCTCGTAGTGCGGGACGAACGCAAGGCCGCCGCGCGCCTGGTAGTTGTACGTCTCCATCAGGTCATCGACCGTGGTGGTGTACGACCACGCCTCTTTTTCGAGGACTGCCTTGAGTGTCTCGCTGTAGAACTCGTACGTGCCCGTCTTGGTGCCGAACTTGCCCCAGTCCTTCTTGAATTTTGCCGCATTGCTGTTGAACACGCCCTTGCTACAGAAGTTGCGCCAGGATCCCAGGTCATCGCCCTGTCCCTTGCTCGCGTTGGCGCCGTTCCAGCAGGGAGCCGTGCGAATCTTCGTCACGATTTCGGAGAAGCTCTTCTCGTCGGTGGGCTGGTTGCCCGTCTCGGGATCGACGAACGCCGTCGAGAAGTACTTGTATACCTTGTCGAAGCCTTTCTCTGCGAGCTTTTCGGCGATGCACCACGCCATCTCGGTCTCGTCCGTCTTGGTGTCGGGCCAGACGGGGTCGATGACCGGCTGCTCGATGCTCACGTACGTGACCATGTCCTGGTAGTTCTTGACGTAGCCCCAGTTCTCGAACATGTGGTGCTTCGGCGGCAAGACGATGTCCGCGAACTGCGCCGACTCGCTTGGGTTCATGGTGATGCACACGTAGAAGGGGACTTTCGCCATGGCCTGCTCCCAGCGCTGGCACCCCATGGCCGAGTAGGCGAAGTTGCAGTACTTGGTGATGAGCATCTTTATCTCGTAGGGGTCCTCGCTGAGGATAACGTCCGCGATGCGGTTGGTGAGGACCTGGTTGTCGATGCCGCCGTCTTTGGATGCGAGGAACTCCTTCGTGTGCCGTCCGTCGCACTGCGGCTTTTTCTCGAAGGTCTTAGCGAGCTTGTCGCGGTAGGGACGATGGTCGGGAAACGGCCCGACGCTCACGCTTGCGGGATGCTGCGCGCCGCCCTCATGCTCGAACGAGCCGACGAGGCCGTTCAACGCCTCGGCAGCCATGGCGCCGTACACGCCGCGGACCTGGTTGGTCGTGCCCGGCGATACCCATGAGCAGGCGTTTTGACCATACTTGGCAAAATCAGTGGCGATTTTCTTGATATCGGCGGCGGCTATCCCGCAGATGGGCTCTGCCCACGCGGCATCCTTGTCCTTGAGCTCGAGGTTCCACCAGCGCACGAGCCCCGATGCATTGCGGTACTCGAAGCGCTCCTCGTCGACTTCCTCGCCCTTCTTGAACAGGTTGACCTTCTTGTCGTAGTAGCCCGACTCGTCCAGGTTCCACGGTCCGTCCTTGAAGCCCCCGACAAACTCCCTGCTCCACTTGCCGGCAGCTAAAATCTCGTGGGCGATAGCCACGGCGAGGGCGCCGTCGGTGCCGGGAATGATGGGGACCCACAAATCAGCCTTTGCCGCCGTCGCCGAGAAGCGCGGGTCGATGACGACGATGTGCGCGTCGTCCATCACCTGCCCCCAGCGGTTGATGGCGTTGGGCTGCTGACGGTTCGAGGCGATGGGGTCGGAAGACCACAGCAGCAGGTACTTGCAGTGCGAAAGGTCGTAGTCGCGATACGAGAACAACCCGTTGACCGCCCACGACGCGAACTTCTCCTCCTCCGCGCAGATGGTGCTGTGGCCAAAGTAGTTCGGCGTGCCCATGAGGGCGGGCAGGAAATGGGACAGAATATCGCCCGTCTCGGATGCGCGCCCCTTCATGAAGACGACCTTGTGCGACTCGTTGTTGTCGTGGAGCTCGAGCCACTTGGTGGCGATGGTGTCGAGTGCCTCGTCCCAGGTGATGGGAACGAAACCCGGGTCGATGCCACGCCCTTTTTGGGGGTTCGTGCGCTTCATCGGAACCTTGATGCGGTCGGGGTCGTAGAGCTGGTCGATGGCGAGCGAGGTCTTGGGGCACATCTGCCCGTGCGTCGCCGTGCAGTTGGGGTTGCCCTTCACGCGGACGACGCGACCGTCTTGCGTCCACACCTTGACCGGGCAAAAGCTCGTGCAGCCCTGGCAACTCGACGCTGTCCACTTGCCCGCGAGGTTCTTCTGGTGCGACTCGTCGGCGGCGGCAAGGGGCACGAAGGGAGTTGAACCCGCCAGCGCTGCAGCGCCAAGCCCCAGAGCGCTCGCTTTCAAGAATGACCGTCTTGTAACCTGCACCGACATCTCCCCCTCGTTCCCAATCTCTGCGATGACACGATGCGCGCGTTCCCTTCGCCCGGAATCCTTCGTGCCGATTCGCACGCTACACTTAATGCTACAATACTTTTATCATTAATTCGTCACTTATTTGCAGTTGTCCACTAGTCTGATTATACGACTAATTGACTTTGTCTATTACCGAACGTAGAATTCACTCGTCTAAAACGCGGCGCTCGGCCACCCTGTTGCCGTCTGCAAACGGGGTTCAGAGAAGCGCGGCGCACATTTGAAAGGAGAGGTCTTGGATACTGCAAGGGCATTTGCCGGTGAGCTCATCGGTACGTTCATCATGTGTTTTCTCGGGATCGGAGCCGTCGCCACCGCTACGCTGTTCGGCGCGCTCACGGGCCCTGGGCAGGTCGGACTCGTCTGGGGCATCGCCATTGCTCTTGGAATCTACGTAACCCGCAACCTCTCCGACGCGCACTTCAACCCTGCCGTCACCCTCGCGATGTGCATCGGCAAGCGCATGAAGTGGCGCGAGCTGCCCATCTACTTCCTCGGGCAGATCTGCGGAGCGCTCCTTGCCTCCGCCGCGTTGTGGCTGCTCTTTGCCGATTCCGTCAAGAAGAACCTCGAGAACACCGGCCTTTCCATGGCATCCAACTCCATCGGCTCTGCCGCCAGCATCTGGTGCGAGATCTTCCCGAACACGACCAACGGCGCGGTGAGCTACCTGACGGGCGCGTTTGCCGAGGGCATCGGCGTGTTTGTGCTCGTCCTCGTCATCTTCTCGCTGACGAGCAACGCCAACATCGGGCGTCCTAACCGCGCGCTCGCCCCGCTGTTCATCGGTCTGACTATCACCGTGCTCATCAACGTGATCGGCCCGCTCACCGACGCCGGATTGAACCCCGCGCGCGACCTCATGCCCCGCATCTGGGCCTGCGTGGTCGGATGGGCTCCCATCGCCTTTGGCTCCAACGCGTTCGAGACCTTCGTCGTCTACTGCGTCGGCCCGTTTATCGGCGGCGCGCTGGCAGCGCTTTGCTACAACCACCTGCTCTACCCGCTGCACCAGCGCGGTGCCGAGCAGGACAAGAAGATGTGCAGGCTCTCGAGCATCTCGAGCACAGACATCTTGCACGCAGAAGACGAGATTCTCTAGCGAGAGCAACGAGCCTTCCGCTCCTTCAATCAAGCAATCGAAAGCCTCACTTCAGAAGACAAGGATACCGACATGAGCGTTTCACGCGAAGAGATCAAGAAGTACTACAGCAACGTCACCGTCAAGGAACAGGGCGAGATGACGACTCACACCTGCGCCTGCGGTCCCGAGTGCATGCCCGCCTACATCCGCAAGATTCTGGCGGACATCCCCGAAGAGATCACCACACGCTTCTACGGGTGCGGCTCCCCGCTTCCGGCTGCGCTCGAGGGCTGCACCGTCCTCGACATCGGCTGCGGGACGGGTCGTGACGTCTACCTAGCATCCAAGCTCGTCGGCCCGACCGGCAAGGTCATCGGCGTCGACATGAACGCCGATCAGCTCGCCGTCGCCGAGGCACACCACGCCGAGATGGCCGACAAGTGGGGTTATGACAACGTCGAGTTCAAGCAGGGCTACATCGAGGCGCTCGACGAGCTCGGCATCGATGACGGCTCCGTCGACGTCGTCATCTCCAACTGCGTTATCAACCTCTCCCCCGACAAGAAGGCCGTCTTCGACGAAATCTGGCGCGTGCTCGCCTACGGCGGAGAGCTCTACTTCTCCGACATCTTCGCCGACCGCCGCGTGCCCGAAGAAATCAACAACAGACCGCTGCTCGTCGGAGAGTGCCTGGGTGGCGCGATGTACATCGAGGACTTCCGCCGCTTGATGCGCAAGTGCGGCTGGGAGGACTTCCGCTACGTCGAGTCGCGTGCGGCAACGATCGACAACGACGAGGTCGAGGCGCTCATCGGCAACATTCAATTCTCCGAGCGTACGGTGCGTGCGTTCAAGCTGCCCGACCTCCAGGAGGACATCTGCGAGCAGTACGGCCAGACAGCCATCTACAACGGCGGCATCGAGGGCTCCGAGAACTACTTCGACCTCGACGACCACCATCGCTTCTTCAAGGGGCTGCGCCTCGACGTCTGCGGGAACTCCTGCTCCTACGTGCAGAACACCCGCTTTGGCAAGTACTTCACCATCTACGGAGACCGCTCCATCCACTTTGGCCCGTTCGAGGGCTGCGGCAACGCGCCTGCTGTCGGCGGTGGCGACGGTGGCTGCGGCTGTGGCTGCTGCTAACTGACACGAGGGGCCGTGGGTATCGTGTCACTTTGAGACGAAGGGGCACCCTGGCCGCCTCACCTTAAAGACTCACGAAGAACCGGCGCCTGCGAAAGCGGGTGCCGGTTTCTTTTTGCGCGCAATCGCAGCAGGAGTATTCTGTAGGCAGATAACACCGACTGGAGGAGGCGCCATGCAGTGGGAATACAGACAGCCCGTCGTCATTCACTTCGGTAACGGAAAGCTCGCGCAGCTCAGCGACGAGATAGACGCATTGGGAGGCACGCGCGCCCTGCTCGTCACCTCGGAGGGCTTCGTGAAGCGCCACGTCGTGTCCGCAATCGTCGACGACTGTGAGGGGCGCATCGCGGCGGTCTACCCCGACGTCAAGCCCAATGCTCCCTATCAGGAATGCCAGGCCTGCGTCGACCTTATCAAGGAGAAGGACTGCGACATCGTGGTCGCGCTGGGCGGCGGCTCGGTCATGGACACCGCCAAGGCGGCTGCGTGCATCTGCACCGGCACGCGGACGGTGCACTCGTTCCTCGGCCACGCCGACGAGCTTCCGGGCAAGGGGCTGCCGGTCATCGCCATCCCCACCACCGCGGGCACGGCATCCGAGGTCACCCGCGTGTCGGTGCTCTCCGACCCGCAGGAGCACGTCAAGTACTCCATGCACAACGACGCGCTGTTCGCCGACGTCGCGCTCGTCGACCCCGAGCTCACCTATTCGCTCCCCAAGCACGCGACGGCGTCCACCGGCATGGACGTCTTGTGCCACGCCCTCGAGGGCTATTGGTCCGTCAACCACCAGCCCATCACCGACACGATGGCGTTCGGCTCGCTCAAGCGCGTGTTCAAGTACCTGCACATCGCCTGCCGCGACCCCGAGAACGCCGAAGCGCGCGAGGGGATGGCGGAGGCGTCGATCCTTGCCGGGCTCACGTTTGCCCTGCCTGGGACGACGGGTCCGCACGCTTGCTCGTATCCCATCACCTCGCTGTTCGACATCGATCACGGCGAGGCCTGCGGCATGACGATCGTCGACTTTCTGTACCTGAACGCGGCTGCAGACGAAGACGGGCGCATCATCAAGCTCGCCCGCCGTCTGGGATTCGGCAACATCGACGAGATGGCCAACCGCATCATCGAGCTCAAGGT
>CACZQA010000130.1 GCA_902783175.1 uncultured Coriobacteriaceae bacterium | reverse complement strand
TCCACGAGGCAGAGCACACGTATTACCCCAAAGTGTTGCAGCTCATTGCGCAGGGGAAGGTCCACGTGACGGGCACGACGTGCCGCATCGACGAATAGCCCCTCGCCGCATCAACATTTTTTGAGAGACAGGCCGCCTTCTTCTTCGCGAAGAGGGCGGCTTTTTCTGTGCGGCGTGCTTGTGGGCGCAGACGACTCGAGCCCCATGCTTTTCGCTCGGGCGTGCTCTGTTCCGGGCACTCTACCTGCGGAGGTCTTGTCCAGCTCTTATCGAGCTCGGATTTTGCTCTGAAAACGCTCCGAGATGGCTCTTGCCCCTGCTCGTATCCGGCTCGGTGTTTTTCAGGTGGTCTGCTCAGATTCGCTTGTCATCATTGCAGTTGCGGAAAGCCGAGACGGAAACGATTGGAGCGCACGATGGAGCATATGCGAGGCAGGCACGCATCGCCCAAAGGCACCACCGAGGAAAGCCGGCAACGAGAAGTCCTATCACTCGAAGCCTGTTCCCCCCGTACAGTCGTTCAACGGTTCGTTCTCTGTGTCCTGCTCTTGGCAGTCTCTCTTGTCGCGTGGCTCGCAAGTGCCCCCGGCGCCCTGGCGGCCACCTGGCCCCTGTCCGTCTCGAGGCTTTCCCCAAGTGTCCACTTCCACGATACCTATACGGCCGGTGATAAGAGCTATGCGCATAGCGGAATAGACATACCCGCATCTGCCGGTTTGCAGATATCAGCCCCACTCGCCGGAAAGGTGCGCTACACCGGCACCGTGCCTTCCGGCGATTCCCGTGTGGGCTCGAGCGGGTCGGGGCCCACGATGCAGGCGGTCTCGATCGAGCTTTCAGACGGTCGCGTCGTCACGCTCATGCCCCTGGCGAGCTGCTGCGTCTCAGAAGGGCAGACGGTGGGGGAGGGCCAGGTGGTCGGCGTGCTCGCCGGCACGGGCGACCCCTCCTCTCCTGGAGCGCACCTGCATATGGGGCTCAAGAAAGGCGGGAGATACTACGACCCCATGACGTTGTTCGGCGCGGCTCCCCTGAGTGCGCCAGCACGCGACTCGGGTACAGCCCCTGCGGCAGTGCCCGACACATCAGTCCAGCCCAGCGCGACGGCACCGGCGCTCTCAGGCGAAGGGGCCGTGATGCAAACGCAGCAAGGGGCACCCCAGGAGTCTCCGTTGGCCGAGCCATCCTACGAGCCGGGCATCATCACATCCGGGGAGGCGTCGATGCCCGCGCCCGAGGAGGAGCAGGGGCTTGTCGGGAGCGTTCGGGGAGCACTCGAACCTCTGGTACAAGCGTGTCTGCTGCAGGCGAGGGGTCTTGTGTCCGTCTTCGAATCTCTGTCGCAGCTGACTGGTATACCTATCGTGCTGCTCGCGACGGCTGCAGTGGTGATGGGAATCGGCGTGGTCGCGCTGCTCATCATGGCACTCGTGCGTGTGGCAGTGCCAAAAGTACGCACTTTGTGGAGAAGGAGGACTTCTTCCTTGTTAAGTGGAAAGGCGGATGGTATCATGCCGTAGTTATTTCCTGCTCCGGGTCCAGCCTTCATATCCCGGAGCCGTTTAGCCCGGAGGAGGTGACCAAATGAAGGCTTACGAACTGCTGTTTTTCGTCGATCCGTCCATTGACGAGGAGACCCGTCTCGCTGCTGAGAAGCGTATCGATACGACTATCACTTCGCAGGGTGGCAAGGTCAGCAACGTTGAGGAGTGGGGCAAGCGCAAGCTCGCCTACGAGATCAACGGTCTCACGGACGGTGACTACACCCTCATCGATTTCGAAGCCGAGCCTGCTGCAATCGCAGAGCTCGATCGCGTGTTGCACATCATGGACGCTGTCGTCCGCTATATGATTACGCGCCGCGATGATCGTGCTGGTTCGGTTGAGAACGCGTAGCGATAACTCGCTAACGTCCAACTGGAAGGAACGTATGCAATGAGCATTAACAAGGTAATGATCACCGGCAATCTGACGCGTGACGCAGAGCTGCGCACCACTCCGAGCGGGACCGCCATCCTCAATGTGGGGGTCGCCGTCAACGACCGCCGTCGCAATCCGCAGACGGGCGATTGGGAGGACTACGCAAACTTCGTCGACTGCACGATGTTCGGTAAGCGTGCCGAAGCGCTCAACCAGTATCTGACCAAGGGCACGAAGGTGGCTATTGAAGGACGGCTGCACTACAGCTCTTGGGAAGACCGCAACACTGGTCAGAAGCGCAGCAAGCTCGACGTTACCATCGACGAGATCGAGTTCATGTCGTCTCGCAACGGTGGCAACGGCGGCGGCTACGACAACAGGGGCTCCTACGGTGGTTCCTATGCCAACAACGCTCCTGCACAACGTTCCCAGACCAGCTATCCGGAGCCTCCGGCTCCATCGGCTTACAACGACGAGGACATCCCCTTCTAGGGCCTCGTCTTCGAGTGAATTTGTGAGGAGGAAAGATGGCTGAATATTCCCATCAGCCGCGTCGCAAGCACTGCCAGTTCTGCAAGGACGACGTCAAGTACATCGACTACAAGGACACGCAGACGCTTCGCCGCTACATCACCGACCGAGGCAAGATCAAGTCTCGTCGTGTGACCGGCGTCTGCACGCAGCATCAGCATGAGCTCGCAACCGCAATCAAGCGCGCTCGCGAGATGGCCCTTCTGCCGTACGCAGTCAAGATCGTGTCCGGCAACGGCGGCCGCAGGAACCGCGGCTAAATGCCCGATGTGGCGTTTCGGGGCATCGAGCTTGCCGTTCTGGCGCTGACGTTTCTGTGGGCCGCTCGCCGGCCCACCATGACGAAGGTCATTACGGCAATCGTTGCCCTTTCTGCTGCAGGATTTGCGGCGATCTGCGTTGCTGCTGCACAGCAGGGCACAGATCCCTTCCGGTGGTACGAGGCGTTTCTCTTGGATTCGCTGAGCACCCTTCCTGCAGATACCGGTGCGGCTCAGCGTCAGATGCTCGAGGGCACGGCACACACGTTTGCACTGTGTCTTCCGGCCCTCTGCTTTGTTGAGTCTGCCTCGGAGGTGTTTTTCGTCTTCTGCCTGAGGTGGCTGTTCGAGAAAGCCGCACGCAGGCGGACGTGGGCACCGTTTTCGCAGGTAGACCTGCCCATTTGGACGGTCTATCCGCTCATCGCCGGCATCGTCTTGTACGTTGTCGCGATTCTGCCAGGCGTTTCGTACGCAGACGTGGTTCATGCCATCGCGTTCAACGTCTTGGTGGCGGCTGTTGTTCCCCTCTTCGTCCAGGGAGCGGCGGCTGGAAAGGGCATCCTGAACAGGATTGGC
>CACZQA010000129.1 GCA_902783175.1 uncultured Coriobacteriaceae bacterium | reverse complement strand
TAGCCGAGGATGTCGGGCAGCCAGCCGCCCACATCAGGCGAAAGCGACAGCTTGCCGTCAGAGAACGCGCCCGCTCCCGCGAAGCCCGTCGTGATGGCGCAGGGGTTGCAGCCCATGCAGCGCCCCGTCTGGCGCTTGGGGCACGAGCGCCGCTCGATGGAGCGCCCCTTCTCGATCACCAGGATCTCGAGCTCGGGGCGCTTCGTGATGAGCTCGTAGGCGCAGAAGATGCCCGAGGGCCCCGCGCCGATGATGACCACGTCGAATTCTCTCGTCATGCTCACATCCCTTTGGAAATCTGAAACGGGCTAGTATGCCCAGGGGTCGGACAGGTCGACGCCGTTGGCGATGAGCTCGACGTCGCGCGCGATCTCCGCCTCCTCGTCCGTGGGGATGACGAGCATCTTCACGGCGGCGCGGTCCGTCGAGATGAGGCGCTCGACGTTGTCCTTGGCGTAGTTGCGGTTCTCGTCGATCTCGATGCCGAAGGGCTCGAGGCCGCGGAAGATCAGCCTGCGGGCGTACGCGTCGTTCTCGCCGACGCCAGCCGTCACGACGATCGCGTCCACGCCCGCCAGCTCGAAGGCGTAGGCGCCGATCATGCGGCGGATCGAGAACAGGAAGATGTCGTAGGCGAGCTCCGCCTGCTGATCGCCATGGCGGATGACCTCCTTGAGGTCGCGCAGGTCGCCCGAGGTCCCGGAGATGCCCAGAAAGCCCGACTCGCGGTTGAGAATCCGGTCCATCTCGTGCGGGCTCAGGTGCTCCTTCTCCATGATGGCCGTGATGATGGCGGGGTCGACCGAGCCCGAACGCGTGTTCATCATGATGCCGTCGAGCGGCGTGTAACCCATTGAGGTGTCCATGCTGTAGCCGTGGTCGATGGCGCAGATCGACGCACCCGCACCCAGATGGCAGGTAATCATCTTGAGCGAGCGCAGGTCCTCCCCCAAGAACTCGGCGGCGCGACGCGACACGTACTTGTGCGAGATGCCGTGGAAGCCGAACTTGCGGATGTTGTACTTCTCGTAGTAGCGGTACGGGATCGGGTAGATGTAGGTGCGACGCGGCATCGTCTGGTGGAAGGCGGTGTCGAATGCGGCCACCTGCATAGCGCGCGGCATGAGCCGCTTGCAGCGCTCGATGACCCGCAGTGCATAGGGGTTGTGGAGCGGCGCGAGCTCGGAGTACTGCCTGATGACGTCGACAACGTGCCGGTCGATGACGACCGAGCAGTTGAACGCGTCTCCGCCGTGGGCGACGCGGTGCCCGATGGCGTCGACTTCGGAGAGCTCCTCGAGCGGCGCGCCGGCAAGCTCGGTGAGCGCCTTCATGACGAGGTCCATGGCCTGGTCGTAGGTCTTTGCCTCGACCGTGCGAAACGTCTTTCCCGCCTCGTTGACGTTGATGAAGTGGGCGTTGTCCGTGCCGATGTTCTCGACCATGCCCTTGCACAGCGATTTGCCCTCGGGCAGCACCGGGCGGTCGATGGCCTTCATCACCATATCCGCATCGAACAGCTTGTACTTGAGCGAGCTCGAGCCCGCGTTGAAAACGAGGATTTTCACCGTGCGCGCCTCTCAATCAGCTCGAGGTGACGGTGCTCGATGGTCTTGATGCAGGCCTCGAGCGCCTTGCGGTCGGTCGGCTTTGCCAGGTGGCACAGCGGCTTGACGCCAAACGCCTCGGGCTCGTATTCCGCGTACGCGCTCATGAACACGATCAGGGGCGGATGCTCCACCTTGGGAAGCGCCTCTTTGAGTATGGGAGAGGACGGGTCTGCGATATCCCAGTCTAAAAAGACGACGTCGAGGCCGCCCCGAACGATCTTGGCCACGGCCTCTGGGAAGCTCACCGCTTCGGCAACGACCTTCACGCGGCCCGTGTCCTCGAGCTGGTTGCGAAGCTCGACACGCGCCGGCGCCTCATCGTCGGCAATCATCGCCTCGAAAATCATCTCTGCTCCCTCACGCGCTTGAATTGCAGCATCCAAAGCATACATACTAGCATTGCTGTATTCCAAACACATTCGGCTTTGCGCATACGTCTGGCCGCATGGCATCGAAAGGATGGCAGACATGGCAACGATGCTTTACCAGGGACACGGTTCGTACCGCTTCGTGTGCGATGACGGCACGACCGTCTACGTCGACCCCTTTGCGGGAACGGGCTACGAGCTTCCCGCCGACCTCATCTTGGTCACGCACGAGCATTTCGACCACAACAGCGTCGACCTCATGCCCCGCAACGAGGGCTGCGAGACCATACGGGCGGCAGACGTACACCCCTCCCCCGAGGTCTACCGCAGCGTGGAAAGCCATGGCGTCACCGTGACCGGCGTGCAAGCATACAACAAGAACCACCCCATCGACGAGTGCGTCGGGATGGTGCTCGTACTGGACGGAAAGACCTTCCTCGCCTCGGGCGACACGAGCATGACCGACGACATGCGCAGCGGCAAGCTGGCGGCGCTTCGCCTCGACTACGCGGTGTTTCCGGCAGACGGGTACTACAACATGGACGTCGCAGAGGCGAGCGCGTGCGCAAAGCTCGTCGATGCCGCGCACAGCATCCCCATCCACCTCGTGCCCATCGACGACCCGAGCGACCCCGCGCAGCTCTTCGACGCAGCCAAAGCCTCCGCATTCGACGCGAAGGGCAAGATCGTCCTCAAGCCGGGAGACGAGCTGACGCTCTAACAACGCAGCCACAGCCCTCAGATACGAGAAGCGCCCCCGCAACAAGCAGGGGCGCCTCGTTTCATGCTGTGGGGCCTTGGATTACTTGACCACGAGGGTCGGGCACTTGACGTGCTTGATGATCTTGTGGCTGACCGAGCCGATGGCGAACTCCTGCAGCGCGTTCAGGCCGCGGCTGCCCACGACCACGAG
>CACZQA010000128.1 GCA_902783175.1 uncultured Coriobacteriaceae bacterium | reverse complement strand
GCCGCACGTGTCATCCCCAAGGCAGACATCGTCGTTGACGCGACGCCGCGGGGCATGAGGCCCGATGACGAGGCCATCGTCGACGTGTCGCTTTTCCACGAGGGGCAGGTCGTGTTCGACACGGTGTACAACCACGGCATCACCAAGATCTTGGCGGGCGCGCGCGACAATGGGGCGTTTGCCATGGACGGCCTGGAGATGCTCGTCGAGCAGGCGGCGCTCTCGGTCGAGATCTGGGAAGCGGAGATGGGGCTTGACGAGCCCGTATCGCGAGAGGTCATGCGCCTGGCGGCAGAACATGTGCTGAGGGCGAAGAGCAAGGGCTGAGTTTTCCCGTGTCGTGCCCAATATGGGGCGGCAGGTTAGAGGACGAGGCAAACGGTTATCGGTTTCGTAGGGAGCGTTTCGCGTGACGACAGCAGGACAGCAGGAATCCATCTTCGATATGCACGACGACGGGGAGACGGCGGCAGATGCCGGGCAGCCCAGCGTTTTCGCGAGCCCGCTGCCGGCAAACGTCGAGACCTGGCCCGACGCGCCGACTGACGAGATACGCACGCGTGTCGACGAGTTGCGCGAGATTATCGAACGCGCCCGCTTCCAGTACTACCAGCAAGACGCGCCCGAGCTGCCCGATGCCGTCTACGACTCGCTCGAGCGCGAGCTCGAGACCATCGAGAACCGCTACCCGGAGCTTCGGACCGCGACGTCGCCGACCCAGACAGTCGGCGGTGCCGTCTCCTCGAGCTTCGAGCCGGTCCAGCACGCCGTGCGCATGTACTCTATCGAAGACGCCATGAACCTCGAGGAGCTCGACGAGTGGCTGCGCCGCACGCGCGAGGCGGTCGGGCGCCCGCTGCAGTACGTCTGCGAGCTCAAGATAGACGGTTCCTCGATCGCGCTCACGTACGACCATGGCATCCTGGTCCGCGCGGCGACGCGCGGCGACGGCAGCGTGGGCGAGGACGTGACCGTCAACATCAGGCAGGTCAAAGACGTCCCGCGCCGCCTGAGTGTTCAGAGCAACGCGCACAGCATCGCGGGCCCCGTCGAGATTCGCGGCGAGGTCTACATGCCCAAGACGTCCTTCAACCGCCTGAACGAGGCAATCGAGGCGGAAAACGACGAGATCAGGAAGTACAACGCCGAGCTCGAGGCAAGCGAGCGCACGGGGCGCAAGCGCGCGCTCAAGAAGCCGTTTGCCAACTGCAGGAACGCCGCCGCAGGCTCTCTGCGCCAGAAGGACCCGAGCATCACCGCACATCGCGACCTCGCCACGTTCATCTACGCGGCGGCAGACCAGGCGCAGGTCCCCGCGAGCCGGCAATCCGAGTTCCTCGAGTGGCTCAAGGTCTGCGGCTTCAGCGTCAACCCCAACATCCGCGTGGTCAACAGCGAGCGGGAAGTGCACGATTTTTGCGCCGAGGCACTCGAGAACCGCAACGGCCTCAACTACGACATCGACGGCGTGGTGGTGAAGGTCGACGAGTTCGCGCTGCAAGAGGCGCTCGGCTTCACGGCGAAGGCACCGCGCTGGTGCATCGCGTTCAAGTTCCCGCCCGAGGAAAAAACGACCATCTTGCGCAACATCGCCTGGCAGGTCGGGCGCACCGGCGCGCTCACGCCCGTCGCCGAGTTCGACCCGACCTCGGTGGACGGGTCGGTTGTGGCGCGCGCGACGCTGCACAACTACGACGAGCTGCGCCGCAAGGACGTTCGCATCGGCGACACGATCGTCATCCACAAGGCGGGCGACGTCATCCCGGAGGTGGTCGGGCACATCGCGGAGCTGAGGCCGCCTGCGAGCGAGGCCGTGGTGCCGCCCGAGACGTGCCCGAGCTGCGGGGCGGCGGTGCACCGTGACGGCGCGTTTCTGCGCTGCGATAACTCCGAGTGCCCCGCCCAGCTCCAGACGCGCCTGGAGCACTGGGTGAGCAGGGGGGCGCTCGACATCGACGGGCTCGGCCCGAAGATCATCGAGCGTCTCATCGCGCAAGGCAAGCTGCACGACGTGGTCGACTTCTACCACCTGACGCTCGACGAGCTCGCGCAGATCGAGACGGGCGACGTCAAGAAGGACGGCACCCCGCGCATCTTCGGAACGAAAAACGCCAAGAAGGCGCTCG
>CACZQA010000127.1 GCA_902783175.1 uncultured Coriobacteriaceae bacterium | reverse complement strand
TCCGACGACGGGCGCGGCATCCAGGACGGCGGCATGATGCGCCGCGTCATGGACTACGCGAAGATGTTCGGCAAGCCCGTCATGAGCCACTGCCAGATGGAAGACATCGTCGGGCACGGCGTCGTCAACGAGGGCGCCGCCTCCACGCGCCTCGGCATGGCCGGCTGGCCGGCGGCGGGCGAGGAGGTTCAGATCGACCGTGACATCGAGCTCGCGCGTCTCACCGGCTGCCATATCCACATCCAGCACATCTCGACGGCGCGCGGCGCCCAGATGGTCGCGCGCGCCAAGGCCGAGGGCATCCCCGTCACCTGCGAGGTGACGCCGCATCACCTCTTCTTGAACGAGGACGACATCAAGGCCGACGAGTACAACACCAACCTCAAGATGAACCCGCCGCTGCGCACGAAGGAAGACAACCTCGCGCTCCAGCAGGCGCTCGTCGACGGCACGATCGACATGGTGGCAACCGACCACGCGCCGCATGCCCGCCACGAGAAGGACCTCGAGTTCAACCTCGCGCCCTTCGGCATCACGGGGCTCGAGACGGCGCTCGGGCTTCTGCTCACCAAGCTCGTGCTGCCCGGCAAGATGAGCTGGCAGCGCTTCGTCGAGGCGACGGCAATCGCCCCGCGCAAGCTGCTCGGACTCGAGCAGGTCTCGTTCGAGGAGGGCTCGGCGGCGGACTTCACCGTCATCGACCCGGCCCTCGAATGGACGGTGACCGCAGACGGGTTCGAATCAAAATCAAACAACTCCGCCTACATCGGCATGTGCCTCACCGGGCGCGCGACCGACGTGTACACGGATGGCACTGCAAGTCTCGAAGATGGGAAGGTGACGTTCTAGAAATGTCGCTCAGCAAAGGAAAACCAGCGGTCCTGCTGCTCGAAGACGGAACCGTCTTCCATGGCGACGCGTGCGGCGCGGAAGGGGAGACCTTCGGCGAGCTCGTGTTCAACACCTCGTTGACCGGCTACCAGGAGGTCGTCAGCGACCCGTCCTACGCCGGCCAGATCATCACGATGACCTACCCCCAGATCGGCAACTACGGCGTGAACCCCGAGGACATGCAGGGCCGCCAGATCTACGCGAAGGGCTTCGTCGTGCGCGACATGTGCGATAAGCCCAGCAACTTCCGTTCCACGCAGTCGCTGCCCGAGTTCCTCAAGGGCTGCGGCATCGTCGCCATCGAGGGCGTCGACACGCGCGCGCTCGTGCGCCACCTGCGCGACAACGGCGCCATGAAGGCCGTCATCTCGACGGCAGACGACGGGCTCGACGCCATCGCGGGCCGCCTCGCGTCCGCACCCGGCCTCGTGGGCCACAACTACGTCGGCGAGGTCTCGACGCAGGAACGCTACGTCTTGCCACCGCATGGCTGCGAGAAAAGGCACAGCGTCGTCGCCTACGACTGCGGCATCAAGACCGGCATCCTGTCCGGCCTGTGCACGAATGGCTGCGAGGTCACCGTCGTGCCGTGGAACACGCCTGCGCAGGAGGTCCTCGACATGGACCCGGACGGCATCTTCCTGTCCAACGGGCCGGGCGACCCCCTGGCGGTCGACGCGGTCTACACGCAGGTGAGAAAGCTCATCGGCAAAAAGCCCATCTTCGGCATCTGCCTGGGGCACCAGATGCTCTCCATCGCGGCGGGCGCAAAGATCGAAAAGCTCAAGTACGGCCACCACGGCGGCAACCAGCCGGTCATGAACCTGCGCACCGGATCGGTCGAGATCACGGCGCAGAACCACGGCTTCGGCCAGGTCTTCGAGAGCATCGGCGCGCTCGTGCCCGAGCTGTCCGGCGGCATCTCCGAGCATCCGGAAAGCCTCCTTTACTGGGCCGAGAAAAAGATCGCCCCGGTCGTGCAGTCCAAGGAGTTCGGCCGCATCCAGCTCACGCACGTCAACTTGAACGACGGAACGCCCGAGGGCATGGCGTTTCTGGACTACCCGGTCTTCTCGGTGCAGTACCACCCCGAGGCGTCCCCGGGCCCGCATGACTCGGCCTACCTGTTCCAGGCGTTCGCGCGCCTCATGGACGGCCGCGACGACTATCTGGACATCGAGGTACGCGACACACGCACCTTCAACGACGCGAAGGAGCGTGACTAGACATGCCAAGAAGAGATGACCTGCACAAGATCATGATTATCGGCTCCGGCCCCATCGTCATCGGCCAGGCCTGCGAGTTCGACTACTCCGGCACCCAGGCGTGCCGGGTGCTGCGCGAGGAGGGCGTGCGAGTCATCCTGGTCAACTCCAACCCGGCCACCATCATGACCGACCCC
>CACZQA010000126.1 GCA_902783175.1 uncultured Coriobacteriaceae bacterium | reverse complement strand
GTTGAACCCGCCCATCTCGCGCTTGACGGCGCCAATCGCGGCGATGCACGGAGCGCACAGCAGGTTGAAGACGAGGAACGAGAATCCAGCGCTCAGCGCGAAACCGCCCGTGTATGCATCGAGCCCCTGCAGGAACGTTGTGGTCCAAGCAACATCGGGGTTTCCGCTGTAGAGAACCGCCATGGTGCTAACCAGGTTCTCCTTTGCCATGAGGCCGGTGACTGCAGCCGCGGCGCCTTCCCAAGTGCCCCAGCCAAGCGGCGCGAAGATCCAGGCGATTGCATTGCCGAACGCAGCGAGGAACGATTGATCCATGCTCTCGACCGCGACGTATGCGCCATCGACGATACCGTAGGTCGAGAAGTACCAGACGACGATCGTCGCCAGCAGGATGATGGTGCCCGCCTTCTTCACAAATGCCCAGGCGCGTTCCCACATGCTGCGCAGCAGGTCAACGAAGCGCGGCAGACGGTATTCCGGCAGTTCCATGATGTAGGGCGTCGTCTCGCCCCTAAACGGCTTGGTCTTTTTCAGCATGATGCCGGACACGATGATCGAAGCAATGCCGAGGAAATAAGCCGACGGCGCAACCCACCAGGCGCCCCCGAAGAACGCCGTCGTGATGAGAGCGATGGCCGGAAGCTTTGCCGAGCAGGGCATGAACGTCGTCGTCATGACCGTCAGGCGGCGTGAAGATTCGGATTCGATGGTACGAGACGCCATGATGCCGGGAACGCCGCAGCCCGTGCCCACGAGCATCGGGATGAACGTCTTGCCCGACAGGCCGAATCTGCGGAACATCCTGTCGAGAATGAACGTGACACGTGCCATGTACCCGCATCCCTCGAGGATGGCGAGCAGGAAGAACAGCACCATGATCTGCGGCAAGAAGCCAAGCACTGCGCCGACGCCGGCGACGATGCCGCTCAAGACAAGGTCAGATAGCCAGGCAGGCGCCTCGATGGCATCGAGTCCACCCTGCACGAGGACGGGAATGCCAGGAACCCAAGGCCCGAATGCGGCGGGATCAGGCTCTGCCACCGCGAGCGCGTCGTTGAACATCTCGCTGGTAACCTCGTGCTCATCAGCTTCGCCCGAGTCCTCATCGACGACATGCGTGGTGCCGACGACGCCAGCAGCCTGCGCTTCCTCGTTGAATGCGGCGAGCGCAGCCTGCCCCTCGTCGCTTTCGAGGTCAGCATCCTCCGCCTTGTCTGCACCGACGTACTCAGAGATATCGTCGGTGGAGACCCCTGCCTCGGACGCCGCCGTCAGATACGCGTCGATATCGTTTTGCGCACCCGTATATTCGTCGGCAGCCTCGTCATAGGCTTCGCGTCCCTGAGAGGCGACGAACCACCCATCTCCGAACACGCCATCGTTGATCCAATCGGTGAAGTACGTTCCCACCGTCGAGATGGAGAGGTAGTACACGAGGGCGATGACGGCGACGAATATCGGCAGAGCTGCAACACGGTTGGTCACGACACGGTCGATTTTCTCGGAAACCGTCAGACCCTTGAGGGTCTTCTTCTGCACATCGCCAATAAAGCTCGTAATGTAGCGGTAGCGCTCGTTGGTGATGATGGCATCGGAGCTATCATCGAGGTCGGCCTCTACCTTCGCGATGAATTCCTCGCAGCTCTTGCGCATGCCGTGGTCGACGACTTCGTATTCGTCACGCTCGAAGACCTTGATAGCATGAAAGCGGCGCAGGCGCTCCGGAATCGTCGCGGGAAGCAGTGCCTCGATTTGCGTGAGGCACTCCTCTACTTCCGGGTCGAAGATAATGGGGGCCGCTACACGTTTTTTCCGCGCCGTGTCAACTGCCTTATCTGCCAGGTGCTCGATGCCGTCGCCGCGTAGCGCCGATATCTCGACGACGGGCACGTTGAGTCTGCGTGCAAGCTCATCGGTCTTGATCTTTATACCGCGCTTCTTGACGACGTCCATCTGATTGAGCGCGACGATCATCGGGACCCCAAACTCCATGAGCTGCGTCGTCAGGTACAGATTGCGCTCCAAATTGGACGCGTCGACAATGTTGACGATGGCATCTGGGTTGCCGCTCGAAAGGAAGTTTCGCGCGACGATTTCCTCGTTGGAATACGGCGAAAGCGAGTAGATGCCGGGGAGGTCGACAAACTCCACGTCCCTATCGCCACGGAGGGTGCCCGTCTTCTTTTCCACGGTAACGCCCGGCCAATTTCCCACATACTGATGATTGCCCGTGAGCTGGTTGAACAGCGTCGTCTTGCCCGAGTTCGGATTTCCGACGAGTGCAATAGATACCGACATTTAGTTTGTCACCTCTCATTAAGTGTGATTTGGCTAACTTTAAGGGAATAAGAAAAGGCGTGCGTACACGCCTTTGCAGCAGTGCTGGTGAAAGTGCTATCCGATTTTCTCGACTTCGATGCCCTTGCAGTCCGAACGGCGCAAAGACAGGTGGTACCCGCGCACGCGCAAGTCGATCGGGTCGTTGAGCGGAGCAACCTTGCGGACCGAGATCTCGGTTCCGCGCGTGATTCCCATGTCCATGATTCTCCGACGCGTCTGTCCGGTGTCGTTGAGCTTGAGCACACGACAGGATTCGCCGGGAGCAACATCGTTGAGTGTCATAGATCCCCCAAACACATTCGTTGCAGCATATATTAGCCACGTCTACATTAGTTAGCTATAGCAAACAGCATGTTAGACACAGATAACTCATATGTCAACAGATTGTTTTACTGAACGGCAAGATGTCGCGCCCCTCTGCGCGGGCACGACCTAAAACAGCAGATCAGGTTGTTGTTATGGAATTACTTCCAGATGTTTTTCTCGTCCCAGAGCTCTTCTTTGGTCGGCCGGCGCTTCGCACGTCCCAGGTCGTTTGCCGCTTTGTGGACGCGCACGACAAAGTAGAGGTACACAATGGACAGCACGATGCCGACAATCCAGGGGACCATGCTCCCGCCAGATCCCATCAAAGACATGAAGAGCTCGACACCGGTCATGATCACCATGAAGACGATGCCGATGAGGCCGAGCACGGTCGGCGCGACGAACGAGACCGCCGTCGAGGCCGTCTGCAGGCCAAAGCACGCGGGCACGAGCGTGAGCAAACCCGCACCGGCGAGCAGCAACGGGTCGATGAGCGCATACGAGAACGTAGGGGCGCCGTTCATTTGCTCGAGCTGGGCACCAAAGCCGTTCACGCCAACGATGAGGGCGGCAATGCCCAAAACGAGCAGGACGATGCTCACGATTCTGAGCTGCATGCTGCCATCGACGGGGCCGTCCTGCAGGGACGATTCGTCGAAGGAGCTCCAGTCGATGGGATTGTCGTCGGTTTGATATCTCTTGTCGTTTCGCATGGCGTCCATTGTAGCGGTCGGCGTTTGCTTTCCACGGGCGCGTCCGTGTCTTCGCGCAACCTTCACGATTGTCCGCGCAAACAAGAAGGGCCACAGCACCTGCCATGGCCCTCCCCTCGTGTAACTGGTTTTCCTTGCGCCTATTTGACGTACGTCGAGGCGAGGTATTCGTTGATTGCCTGGACACCTTGGATGAGCTGCCCGTTGTCGTACAGGTACGGAATCTGGTTGGCATCTCCGCCAAGAGCCGTCAGCTCGTCGAACGGCGCCTGCTGCTCGACGTCGCGTTTGTCCAGCTCGATGCCGTTTTTCTCCGCGAACTCGACCGACATGGCGCAGGTGGGACACGGACCCCAATAGTACAGAATCGGCTTTTGCATGCTCTCAAGTCCCTTCATTCAGACGGATGCTCTACTCATTTTATGCCGCAGTGGCTGCCTTGCGATCCTCAATCGACTTTTTGCCGACAGTGTTACGCAGCACGAACAGCACGATGATAGTCAGGACGATGCCAATGGGCAGGCAGATCATCCAGTTTTGGACGATTCCGGCAACGATGAACATCACAAACGAGACACCCGCGACCGTAAGCGCGTAGGGCATCTGCGTCTTCACATGCTCGATGTGGTTGACGTTCGCACCGGCAGACGCCATGACCGTCGTATCGGAGATTGGGCTGATGTGATCGCCGCACACCGCGCCGGCCAGGCATGCCGAGATGCCGATGATGAGGAGTTGCGAGTCGACGGGGAACACCGCGACGACAATCGGGATGAGGATGCCGAAGGTACCCCACGAGGTGCCCGTCGCGAAGGCGAGGCCGAGTGCCACCAGGAAGATAATCGCCGGCAGCATCATGTACAGCGCATCCGCGGCGCCGGAAAGCGCCGTGCTCACGAACAGGGCCGCACC
>CACZQA010000125.1 GCA_902783175.1 uncultured Coriobacteriaceae bacterium | reverse complement strand
GGGTCTTCTCTCCTGAGCAGCGCCAAGACCATAGAAAGCAAGGGCATCAAGGACAGGAACAGCAGCGAGAGCCACCCGTCTATAGCCGCGCACGTAAAGTACACGAGGTCGGCAAGGATGCCCGACGCGAAAGTGGTGAACAGGACGTTCTTGCTGTCGAGCGTGCTGTACATGTACCCCAGCCGCAGGCAGAGAAACGCCGTTCCGACGCCCGTCCCCACACTTGCAAGCGCAAACGGTACATGCCCGACGGCAACGCCGGACCCTCCCGCAACGACTGCGGTGCACAGGGATGCCACCACGCTCATGATGGGCACGAGCGGGCCGTGCACGATATGGGGCTCGACACGCCCGTGCAAAAGACCGCAGGCGATGAGCACAGCGGAAAGCGGCACGCCCGAATACAGGTAGAGCAGCACGTTCGCGTCGAAGGCCGCAGGAGAGAAAGACACGTCCGCCACGCCGGTGCCGCCCATCATGAGCAAGATCCACGCGCCGTAGAACCCCAGCGAGTAATATTTGAGCTGCGGACGCTGCTCGTCGATCGCCGAAAGCGTGTGTCGTGCGGTCTGTCCAATTGTCTGTCGAGTCATTCCGTTGCCCCGCCGCCTGTGTTGATTGCGTCTGCTGGCGCGTTACAGCGCGCCTTTCCCGGTATGTTCGATTCACCGCATTCTAGAGCACACCCCCGCACTTGCAAACGATGCCGTCCCTTGTGCACATGCCCACACCCGCACCCGCTCTCATTGTGAAGAGCTGCTGAAAGCGGCCGCAAGAGGTTCAATTCCTTGGCAAATGAGGGTAGAATGCACAGGTTTTTAGACTGGTTTTCTGCGCGTGCCGGGATGTGCGCCGCAGTATTTTCAAACCCCGGGGAGGGTCCATAGTGTTCGAGGCACTCGCGAGCGTGCTCAACCTCATCATGCAGCCGTGCTACCAGCTCACCGGCAACTGGTGGGTTTCCATCTTCCTGTTTACCGTCATCTGCAAGATCATCCTGATGCCGCTTTCGCTGTGGTGTCAGAAGAACTCCATCGTCATGGTCACGGTAATGCCCGCCATCAACCGCCTCAAGGTGCAGTATTACGGCGACAAAGAAACCATCGGCGAAAAGCAAAGCGAGCTGTTCAAGGAGAAGAAGTACCACCCGATGCTCTCGCTCGTGCCGCTTGCCGTGCAGGTGCTCATCCTGTTCGGCCTGGTCGACGTCATCCACGGCGTCACCGACGGCGGGGCGCCCGGTACCGAATTCCTCGGCATGGTCCCAACCGTCGACGGCGGCCTGTCGTGGATCATGCCCGTGCTCGCCGGCCTTTCCGCCGTGGCGCTCGGCTTTGCGCAAAACGCCATCAACCCGCTCCAAAAGGAGCAGACCAGCGCCGAGAAGAACTTCACCAACGGCCTGTCCATCGCGTTGTCGCTGGTATTGGGCGTGTTCGTTGCCGCCGGCATGGCATTCTACTGGATCTGCTCTAACCTCACCGCCATCCTCGTGCAGGTGCTGTGCAACCTCATCGTCAAGCCCGCGAAGTACATCGACTACGACGACCTCGAGGAGTCGCGCAAAGAGGTCGAGGCGCTCGAGTCGCTGGTCGAGAAGAAGAAGTGGTGGCAGAAAGACCCGCTCTCGAAGCGCGAGAAGGCCGACTACGAGCGCTTCTTCAACGTGGTCAACAAGCACATCGTCTACTACACCGAAGGCTCCAACTACTACCGCTTCTTCCAGGGCGGCATCGAGTACCTGCTGGCGCATTCCAACGTGGCCATCCACTACGTCACCAACGACCCCGACGACATCATCTTCGATATGGCCAAGGACAACCCGCGCATCCAGCCCTACTTCGTGCGCGAGAAAAAGGCCATCACCCTCATGATGAAGATGGACGCCGACGTGGTCGTGACCACGCAGGACGACCTGGACAACTACTACATCAAGCGCAGCCGCATGCGCAAGGACATCGAGTACGTCTACGAGCCGCACCACATGACGAGCTTCTACCTGACCGGATGGAAGCACGGCTACGACAACTACGACACCATCTTGTGCACCGGCCACCACCAGGCCGAGGAGCTCCGTCTGGGCGAGAAGGTCTACGGGCTTGCCCGCAAGAAAAACCTCCCGCTCATCGGCTACGACATGCTCGACCGTTCCATCGCGCGCGAGGAGGCGGCCGACCGCCAGCCTAACGAGCGCCCAGTCGTGGTCATCGGCCCGTCATGGCAGGAAGACAACATCCTCGACTCGTGCATCGACGAGCTGGCAGGCGCGCTTGTCGGCCACGGCTGGCGCATCGTCGTGCGCCCCCACCCCGAGTACGTCAAGCGCTACCGCCCGCGCTGGGATGCGCTCAAGACGCGCGTCGGGCAGCTGGCAGGCCCCGAGGAGCTCGTCTTCGAAGACGACTACTCCAAGCCATCGTCTGCGAACATCGCCGACATCATGATCACCGACTGGTCGACCATCTCGTTCGACTTCTGCTTTAGCAAGCTCAAGCCCGCCGTCTACATCAACACCCCCATGAAGGTGAACAACCCCGACTGGCGCGAGCTGGGCGAGACCCCGACCGACATCACGCTGCGCGACCAGACTGGCGTGTCGTTTGCGCCGGAAGACGTCGCGCAGGTGGGAGCCACCATCGAGCACATGCTCGCCAACACCGACGAGTGGACCGAGCGCCTGCGCGCCGTCCGCGCCGACCATATCGCCAACCTCGGGCACGGCGGCGAGGCCGCGGGCGAGTACCTGCTCTCCGCGATTCTGCGCCACCAGGTCCCCATCCGAGAGAAGTACAACATGAGCAAGTACGAGAAGAAGCTGGAGAAAAGCGGCCTGGGCATGCCGAAATCGGCCGCCGCTGCCGTCGCGGAAGGAGGCGCGGCAGATGCGCAGTAACAGCACCCGCGCCGTGCGCGCTGCATCCGGCTTCGCGCTGGACGCCGGACTTGTCGCCTGCGGCCTGATCGCCTCGG
>CACZQA010000124.1 GCA_902783175.1 uncultured Coriobacteriaceae bacterium | reverse complement strand
GGCTTCACGTGCGTGCAGGTGCGTTCGAAAGTGGCGTCTGCACGCGAGCTCATCGCGTACACGCGCGAGGCGGCTGAGGCAATCGCCGAAGCGGGAAAGAGCGACGAGGTCGCGCTGCTCGTCGACGACCGGCTCGACGTCGTGCTGGCCGCCCGTGCGCAGGGCATCAAGGTCGACGGCGTCCACGTCGGGCAGAAGGACATCCCCGTCGACGTCTGCCGCGCCTATGTGGGGGAGGACGGCGTGGTGGGTCTTTCGGCACGCGCCGACGAGATGCTCGAGTACGTGAAGACCGCCGATGTGAGCGATGTCGACTACTTTGGCGCCGGGCCGCTGCATCCCACGCAGACCAAGCCCGACTGCGGGGTGGATTCCTCGGGGCACCTCATTGTCAAGACGCTCTCCGATATCGAGGAACTCTCGCGGGTGAGCCCCGTCCCGATCGTCGTCGGCGGCGGGGTCAAGGTCGCAGACGTTCCCGCACTCGCGAGAACGGGAGCGGACGGCTTCTTCGTCGTGTCCGCGGTCTGCGGAGCCGACGACCCCCAGGCGGCAGCAAGCGAGCTCGTGCGTGCCTGGGAGTCTGCGGCTAATTAGCTCGCGTTTCGTGGCTTTCTTGGGCAAAACGCCTGCGAAATCCGTTGAAACGCGAGGTAATCGCTATTCCCAGCCCTTCCACACCTCGGGCTGGTAGCCTACGGTCGCCTTCTTGCCGTTTCGGACGATGGGCTGCGCGAGCACCTGCTGGTTCTCGAGCAGCTTGTCGAACTTCTGGTTTTCGCCCAGATAGGCGAGCAAGGCGACCGTGTCCTGGTCTTTGGCCTTGGGGTCGACGAGCTTGTCGAGTCCGCCGACTGCCCGGCGCACCGACTCGAGCTCGCCTTTGCTCATCTCCTTTTCCTTCAGGTTGATGAACTGGAAGGAGATACGGCGTTCCTTGAAGTAGCGCTGCGCCTTCTTGGTATCGAAGCTCTTGTTGGTTCCGAATATCTGGATATTCATGGGCGTCCCTTCGCTTCTGTCCAAGTGCCGTTATGCGAGTCCCGTGGTCTCGTCGAGGCCGAGGACGATGTTCATGTTCTGGACGGCTGCGCCCGAGGCGCCCTTGCCCAGGTTGTCGAACAGCGCGACGATGGCAGTGCGCTCGTCGTTGCCGCAGACGGCGATGTGGAGCTCGTTGGTGCCCGCGAGCTCGTTGGCGTAGAGCGTCTGCGCGGTCGATCCGAAGGGCAGCACGCTCACGAAGCGCTCGTCGGCGTAGTACTCGGCCAGGCGCTCGCAGATCTGCTGTGCCGTGGGGCGTCCTTCCAGCAGTTCGTTGTGGAGCATGATGCTCGTCGCCATGCCCTTGTAGTAATCGTCGATCACGGGCATGAAGACGGGGTCGCGGGTCAAGCCGCACACCGCGCGCATCTCGGGCAGGTGCTTGTGCGTAAGTCCGAGGCCGTAGATGCCCGGGGCAGAAAGCTCCTCCGGGCGCGCCGCGTCCTCGTAGGCTGCGATCATCTTCTTGCCGCCGCCGGAATAGCCGGTGAGCGAGTAGCACGTGAGCGGGTAGTCGGGCGGCAGGATGCCCATGCGGACGAGCGGGGCGACCGTCGAGATGAAGCCCGTCGCGTGGCAGCCGGGGTTCGCGATGCGCTTGGATGCGGCGATAGCGGCTCTCTGCGCGTGGGAGAGCTCCGGGAAGCCGTAGGTCCAGCCAGGGTTGGTCCGATGGGCGGTCGATGCGTCGATGATGCATACGTCGGGGTTCTCGACGAGCTGCGTCGCCTCGACGGCGCCCTGGTCGGGCAGGCAGAGGAACACGATGTCGGCAGCGTTCAGGAACTTGCGCCGCTCCTCGACGTCGTGACGCTTGTCCTCGTCGATTCTGAGCAGCTCCAGGTCGTCGCGCGCGCCGATGCGCTCGTAGATCTGCAGCCCCGTCGTGCCGCTCTGTCCGTCGATATATACCCTGGGTGTGGCCATGTTGCTCCTCGTGCCCTTGTCGGTCATGTGTCGTAGCGTCGATTGTAGACCAAGGGCGCTTCGGGTTGCTGGCATAATGGTGGCCGGAACAACACGTCGAGCGGCGTGCGAGAGAGCGGGACGAAAGGGGCGGATGCAGGTGAGATGGTCGGTTGACGGGCAGACGCCCGAGTTCCTCGCCGTGACGCGCGCGGTATCTTTGAGCGATGCGATCATCGGCCAAATCGTGCCGAGGCTGCAGCTTTTTGCAGGTGCGCGTGTGCTCGACGTCGGTTGCGGTTCGGGGGAGTACTGCATACGGCTCGGCTCGCAGACGCAGGACGTGAGCTACACCGGGCTCGAGTACGATTCGGGCTTCGTCGCCTTCGCCCGGCGCCGCGCAGCCGGCCAGGTCGGCTATCCCTTCGAGCAGCCGAATCCGGAGAATTCCTATGTCTTTTTGCAGGGGGACGGTCTCGACCTGCCGTTCGAGGACGGCAGCTTCGACGCCGTCGTCTCGCACACCTACCTCACGGCGCTGCCGGATTGGGCGGCGGCGCTCGCGGAGATGTGCCGCGTGTGCAAACCGGGCGGCGTGGTGTCCTCGGTCACCTCGCTTACGGACGACTTCTACGGGACCGGCATGTTCGACTTGTTCACGGGGCTTGTCTCGCCTGTAGATGCAGAGCTGCTCGGGCGTGTGGGCGCGCTCGAGGCGCGCGTGCAGCAGCCCATGGACCTCATGCCGGGCATTGCACCGCGCAAGGTGCCCGTGGCCTTCGATTGGATGGGGCTCGAACAGGTGAGCTGTCTCCCTTTGGGGCAGTACTTCTGCCTGAGCGATGCCGATACGAGTGCTACCACATACGACCGGCACGTTGACCTGCTCGCCCAAACCAGAAGGGTGCAGCTCCAGCGCCTCATGGCGGACCCCGAAACGTGCGCCTCGCTGAGCGCGCAGGAGTGGGAGTCGTATGGCGAGCTCATCGAGCGCAGGGCGCGGCAGCTCAAGGAGATGAAAGGCGCAAACCGCGAATGGGACTGGTACGGCAACGCGTCGCTTCTGGTATGCGGCACGGTCCCACTCGGGGGCCTATCCGCACGGTGCGAGCGCTTCAGGGTGGCGACGCGCCGCGGCCTGGCGGCGCGCGAGCGCTTTGCGCAGGCAGGCGGCAGGGCGTCCGAGCGCTTCAGGCAGCTGGGGCCGGGGCGCTGCGTCGAGCTCGAGTTGACCGGCCCGGAGATTCCCGTGCTGCGGGTATGCGGGTTCGACCCTCCCGCCGCGCGGGAGGAGGCCTATGCCGTGTTACTCGGTGAGCAAGCGCGGGAAGGCACCAGCGTGCCTCCCGAGCGGGCAGGTGCTCCCCTGGCAGATGAGCTCGTCTTCTCCGACGAGCGGGTGTGGGAGACCGTCGCCGAG
>CACZQA010000123.1 GCA_902783175.1 uncultured Coriobacteriaceae bacterium | reverse complement strand
CATGCTCATCCACTTCGACCGCAAAGACGAGGTGTTCGTGGCGCGCATGATCACGCGCGCGCTCGTGGTGCTGCTCATCGGCGGGCTGCTTTTGTGCGTGGTCATCAACGGCGTCATCCCCTTCGAGATCACCTACCTCTTCCAGTTCCTGTGCGCCGTCGCGTACCAGGTCTACAACGATCCCTTCCTCGACCGCTCGCCCAAGTTCACGAATCCTTTCAAAGAGGGCAGGGCAGTGCGCGCCAAGATGTACAGCCTCGAGCCGGACAAGCGCAACTACATCCCCCTCAACTTCTTCAACCTGTTTTGGATCTTCATGGTGGCAAGCGTCGCCGGCCTGGCGGTGGAGATGGTCTTCTGCCTGCTGGTCAACGGCGTGTGGGCCGACCGCGCGGGCCTGCTGTGGGGTCCGTTCAGCCCCATCTACGGCTTTGGCGCCGTGCTCATGACCATCGCGCTCAACCGCGTCTGGTACCGCAACGCCATCCCCGTGTTCGTCATCGCCGGGATCATCGGCGCCGCGTTCGAGTTCTTCGTGTCCTGGTACATGGAGGTGGCCTTCGGCGTCTGCGCGTGGGACTACTCGGGGACGTTTCTGAGCCTGCAGGGTCGCACGGACTTCGCGCACTTTCTCGCGTGGGGCGCGCTCGGGCTCGTGTGGATGCGCCTCGTCCTGCCCTCGCTCATGAGCCTTGTCGACATGCTGCAGGTGCACTGGCGCGCGTTTCTGACCGTCGCCGCGCTCGCGTTCATGCTCGTCAACGCGACGATGACGGTTCTCGCGCTCGACTGCTGGTCGCAGCGCCAGGCGGGGCTTCCCGTCCAGACCGAGTTGCAGCAGTTCTACGCCAAGAACTTCCCGGACGAGTTCATGCAGACGCGCTTCTCGACCATGTCGATGAGCCAGGAGAGCGCTCTCAAGGCACAGCAGAACCTTCCGAAGAACTCGTCGTCCGACGAGCTGCTCTAGGCTGCTCGCCAGACGTTTCGGTACCGTTGCCGCGTGTGGCGCACATCCGCGCGCGCGTTTGCTAAACTAGTTCGGATTGAATCAACGAGTTAGCGAGGTTTTACCATGCGCATCATCACATCCCCCGATCCCCTGCTCCGCGAAGTGTGCGAGCCGGTCGAGATCGGCGACAAGTCAGTCAAGCGCCTCGCCAAGCAGATGCTCAGAGAAATGTACAAAGACGACGGCGTGGGTCTTGCCGCGCCGCAGGTCGGCGTGCTCAAGCGCATCGTCGTCATAGACACGCAGTGGCCGCAGGAAGACGAGAAGGGGCGTCCCATGAAGAAGAACCCCCTCGTCTTCATCAACCCAGAGATCATCGAGCACTCCGACGAGCGCGTGAAGAACCTGGAAGGCTGCCTGTCCGTCCCCGGCATCAGCTGCGAGATCGAGCGCTGGTCGTGGGTCAAGGTCAAGTGCTTCGACGAGAACTTCAACGAGGTCATCCGCGAGGGCGACGGCCTGTTCGGGCGCTGCATGCAGCACGAGATCGACCATCTCGACGGCATCACGCTGTTCGAGCGCCTGAGCCCGCTCGACCGCCTGGCAAAGCTCGAGGAGTACAAGGCCGCTGTGGAGCGTGGAGCAAAGCCCGGAGAATGCTAGGGGTGATATATGAACGTGATTTTCATGGGGACGCCCTCATTTGCCGTCCCAACCCTTGAGAAGCTCGCCCAGGCACCCGAGCACAACGTGATCGCGGTCTACACGCGCCCCGACGCGAAGTCGGGGCGCGGCAACAAGCTGCACCCCACCAAGATCAAGGTGCTTGCCGAGCAGCTCGGGCTGCCCGTCTACACCCCGCAGACTCTTCGCAGCCCCGAGGTCGTCGAGCAGATCGCCGCGCTCAGCCCCGACGTCATCGTCGTGGCCGCCTACGGCGGAATCCTGCCGGCAGAGATCATCGAGATTCCCCGCTACGGCTGCCTCAACGTGCACGGCTCGCTGCTGCCGCGCTGGCGTGGCGCCGCGCCCATCCAGCGCGCCATCCTCGACGGCGACGACATTGCCGGCGTGTGCGTCATGCAGGTCGAAGAGGGTCTCGACACGGGCAGGTACCACACGGTCGGCTCCGTCGAGATCGCGAACAAGACCACCGAAGAGCTCGTCGACCAACTGGGCGAGATGGGTGCCGAGGGCATGCTCGAGGCGCTCGCGCAGATCGAAGACGGCGTATACGAATGGACCGAGCAAGACGAGAGCGAGGTCACGTACGCCGAGAAGGTGAGCAAGGACGAGACGCTTCTGCGCCCGGGCCTCACCAACCGCGAATTCCTGCGCCGCGTGCAGGCGTCGTCGCACCGCGCGCCGTCACGCTGCGTCGTCTGCGGCAAGGTCGTGACCGTCATCAAGGCGCATGCCGCCAACACCGTCTTGCCGCAGGGCAGCGTCGTGCTCGAGAAGAAGCACATCTTCTTGGGCCTGAAGGGTCGCGCCGTCGAGCTCGACGTCGTCAAGCCCGAGAACAAGCGCGAGATGGAGGCCAAGCAGTGGATCGCCGGTCTCCACAACGTCGAGGACAAAACCTGGAACGTGCTGCCCGAGTACTACCACAAGCTGCCGGTCTATGGCTAAAGGCCGCGGAACAAGCGGGCGCGCGCGTGCCGTGCGGGCAACCCCCGCGCGGCTGCTTGCCGTCGACATCACGCGGCAGTGTCGGCTGCGCGACGCCTATGTCCGCGAGCTCGTCAACACGAGGCGTAAGACAAGCGAGCTCTCGCACGAGGAGTTCGACTACGCGCAGGTCCTCAGCTTCGGCGTCGTGATGTGTCGCGGCACGCTCGACGAGTTCATCGACCGCAACCTCAACAGCCCGCATGACATCAAGCCCGAGGTGCGCGACTGCCTGCGTGTCTCCGCCTACGAGCTGCTCTTTCTGAAGAAGCCCTCGCACGCGGTGGTCGACCAGGGGGTCGAGCTCGTACGCGCCACCTCGCCAAAGGCATCGGGCCTTGCCAACGCCGTACTCCATAAGATGGCGGCAGATGCGGAAGGGTTTCCCTGGGGGGATGCATCGACGAGCATCCGCGCGTTCGCGCGCTCCTATGGCATCCCCAAGTGGCTCGCGCGGCTTCTCGTGCGCCAGTACGGCCGCGAGAAGGCTCAGGCGATGCTTGCCGCAGACCTTCTTCCAGCTCCAACCTACCTGCACGACAATCCGTATAAGCCGGGCGAGCGCTTCGCATCGGACCTGTCCGCCCAGCACGTGGCGTCGCTGGTTCCCCTTGCGGGCACGGTGCTCGAGATCGGGGCGGGGAGGGGCACGAAGACCGCGCTCATGCAGGCGCGCGCCCTCGAGGAGCTGGGCCATCCCACAATCATCCACACCGTCGACATCCACGAGTTCAAGGCGCGGCTGCTGTCCGAGCGCATGGAGCAGATGGGCATTGCGGGCGTGACGACGCACGTGGGCGATGCGACCAACCTGGATGCGATCGCAGGCCTGCCGCGCGCGTTCGACACGGTGTTCATCGACGCGCCCTGTTCGGGCACGGGCACCCTGAGGCGCCATCCCGAGATCCGCTGGCGCATCGACCCGCGCGATATCGAATCGCTCACGCAGATCCAAGCTCGGATGCTGCAGTCGGCAGCCTCCTACGTGCGCGCGGGCGGCACGCTCGTGTACGCTACCTGCAGCGTGCTCGACTCGGAAGACGACGCCCTCGTCCGGGCGTTTCTCGACACTCCCGCCGGAGCGCAGTTCACGCTGGCAGAGCGCTTCGCGAGCGTTCCCGCCGAAGGCGGCCCCGACGGCCACTTCGCCGTTGTCCTCCGCAAGTAGTCTTTCCTGAAAACGGGGTGTCCCTCCGTCCCAAAATGGCACGATATCCACGGCCCCTCGTGCCATTTTTGAGCCGTGTGGGAGGAAATCCCACTCGCCCAAAATCTTCATAAAAAAGTTTGGGACAGCCTCCCACACCGTCCCCGCACAAGCCTTGGTGGCAATACCCGCATGACGCACAACATGTTGTGTTGTCGTGGAGTTTTCTATGCCCAAGACCGAACATGTGTGGGGGAGGTGGTGGGAGATTTGTGTTGAGGAGTG
>CACZQA010000122.1 GCA_902783175.1 uncultured Coriobacteriaceae bacterium | reverse complement strand
GCCGACGCAACGCCCTCCCCGCTTGGGCCGCACATGCTCCTGTGGCGCGGCGACATCACGCGCTTGAGAGTCGACGCCATCGTGAACGCCGCCAACTCGCAGATGCTCGGCTGCTGGGTACCCGGCCACTACTGCATCGACAACGCGACCCACACCTTTGCGGGCGTCGAGCTGCGCGAGCAGTGCGCCGAGCTCATGCAGGCACAGGGACACGAGGAACCGACGGGCACAGCAAAGGTGACCGACGCCTTCAACTTGCCCGCACGCTACGTCGTGCATACCGTAGGGCCCATCGTGCAGGGCGCACCAAGCGAGCTGCAGCACGCACAGCTCGCCAGCTGCTACACGAGCTGCCTCGAGGCCGCGCGGGCGCACTCCTGCCGTTCCATCGCGTTTTGCTGCATCAGCACGGGCGTGTTCGGGTACCCGCAGCGCGAGGCCGCGCAACTTGCCATCGACACCGTGGCGCGCTGGCTCGCCACCCACGAAGAGGCGGGAATTGACGTCGTATTCGACGTGTTCGGCGCAGACGACGAAGCGCTCTACCGCGAGCTGCTCGGCATCCACTAGCAGGCCAACAAGCCTCCTACAGCCCGTTGACGACGTTCACGGGCCGCTCGCCGCGGGCGACACGCGCAAGATTCTCCCACACGCAACGATGCGCGCGTTTGAACATGTTCGTCGTCACGCCTCCGATATGCGGCGAGAACAGAATGTGGGATGCCAGTTCGGGCGGCAATGTCACAAGCGGGTTATCGGCGGCCACGGGCTCGGGCGCGACCGTGTCAAGCGCCGCCCCGCTCAGCTTTCCGCTCGCAAGCGCCCGCACGAGCGCCTCGTTGTCGACGATCTCTCCGCGCGCCGTGTTCACCAGGTAGGACCCTTGCTTCATCTGGGCGAAGAACGCATCGTCTACCATGCCGCGCGTCCCGGCTGTCACGGGCACGTGCACGCTCACGATGTCGCTTGCAGCCAGAAGCTCGGCACGTCCGAGATAGCGCACGCCCAAAAGACGCTCCTCGGCCTCGTCGAGCCTGTGGCGCTTGGTGTAGACGACGTCCGCATCGAAGGCGTTCAGGCGCTTTGCCACCTCACGCGCGATAGCGCCAAAGCCGATGAGCCCGACGGTCATGCCGGAGAGCTCCTCGATGCCGCTCACCATGAGCTGCTCCTTGTACGCGATCTGCCTGCCCGCGCGCACGGCCGCATCACCTTCGACGACGTGCTTGAGAACGCCCAAGATGAGCAGGAGCGTCTGCTCGGCAACAGCTACCGCGTTGACGCCCCGATTGTTACACACGTAGACGCCCCGCCGCGCCGCCGCCTCGCCGTCGATCGCGTTGAACGCGACGCCCTCGGAGTGGATCATCTTGAGGTTGGGCATCCCGTCTATGAGCTTGGCGGACACGGGAGAAATCGCATCGGCCAAAATCGCATCGGCATCTGCCGCTTTCCGCAAGATGTCCTCGTCGCTCGTGCCGCGTTCCACGACGACAAGCTCGGTCTCTCCCACAATGGGCAAATCGGGCAGGAACTTCTCGGTGCGGGCTCTATCGCCGATGACCAGCAGCTTCATATACGCCTCCATAAGAAAAGGAACCCCGGCAGCAATCGCATGCCAGGGTTCCAGTATAGCCAGTCCGTCAGGGGCAGAAAGCTACTTCTTGTGCACGTAGACCGAGACCGCCTGATACTTCACATCCTCGTCGCCCGGCACCGTCTCGACCGTGTGGCTCGCCTTGAACCCGCGGTTCGCCGCGACGTCGTACGCCTCTTCGACGACCGGGTCGCCAAAGCCCGCCTCGGCAAGCCACGCGAAGTTCTCGTCTCGCGTGCGCGCCGCCTGGATGCTGTTGCCGATACGACGTGCCGCCTCGACCACCTTCTCGTCGCGCGGGCGGTCGGCGAAGATCGTCTCGAGGATGAGCAGGCCACCGGGCTTGAGCACACGTGCGAATTCCTGCAGGGCGCGCTCCTGGTCGTAGAGCAGCGTCATGACGTTGTTGATGTAGACGACCTCCATGGTCCCATCGCCGATTCCCGCGTCGATGAGCTTCTCGGGGAACGCGACGCGGAACTCCATGTTGTTCTCCTTGAGCCCGTTGTCGTGCCAAGCGCGGTCCATGCCCGCGATGGCGTCGTCGACGTAATCGGGGTTCCAGTCGGTGCCGATGACATGCCCGCCCGGGGCGATCTTCGCGCTGAACTTGTAGACGCCCTTGCCGCGGCGGCAGCACACGTCCAGCACGCGCTTGCCCTTGATGGTGTGGGCGAGCAGGTTCATCTTGCTCATCGAGGCAAAGCCGTACTCGAACTGCTTGCCGCTGTAGTACTCGGCAAGCTCCGCATCCGTGATCTCGCCTTCGGCCTTCACAGGCGTCTGGGCATCGCCGCCCCTGAAGCCGACGGCACCGCTCATGTCGACGGACGTGATGTGGGACTGTGAGACCTCGTCGATCGGACGGACGATGTCGTCTTCGTCGAGCCCCTTGATGCGCGCGGAAAGGCTCGTGCGCGTCTGGTCGACCTGCAGCTCGTCGTTATGCGCGTAGTACTTCTCGTTGCCGTAGTGCGAGATGAAGTTCGTCGTGGTCTGACGTGTCGTCAGCTCCGCGAGGAACACGAGCATCTCGCGGTTGGCAAAGCAGTCGTCGACGAAGTCGAACGCATTGTCGATCTTCTCATTGGCGGCATCCACGAGCGGCTTGATCTTGTCGACTTCGGCCTTGTAGCAGCGCTCGAGCGTGTGGAACGCAGTGTCGCCGCCAGGGGTCTTCTCGGCCGTGCACTGCGCCGCGAAGGCGCGCAGCTTGCCGATCACGAAGCGCTCCTTGCGCACGAACGCCTTCGATGCGATGCCGGCGTCCATACGGCGCGCAAGCTCGAGCTCGCGGCGTTCGATGCGCGGATG
>CACZQA010000121.1 GCA_902783175.1 uncultured Coriobacteriaceae bacterium | reverse complement strand
TACAACATGGCCATCGACCTGTACTGCGGCGCGGGCCCGGACAAGGGCAAGCGCCTCGTCCACGTCGCGGAATACGCCGCCCCGCGCGATATCGACGCGGTAAAGGCCTCGCGTCGCATCGCCGATGCGCTGCGCATCATCCCCGTCGTGTTCGAGGTCGACCCCAAGGACGTCTACCTCAAGCGCCGCGTGCGCGCCAAGGGCGGATCGCAGTATTCCGGCACGGCGGGCTTGGGCGAAGAGGGCTCGAAAAGCCGCGCCGGGCGCCTCATCACGAAGGAAAACGGCCTGCTGTTCGAGGTCGACCTCGCCGATTACCTGGACACGGGGCTGTTCCTCGACCACCGCAACACCCGCGTGCTGCTGCGCATGCTCGCCAAGGGCAAGAGCTTCCTCAACCTGTTCGCCTACACGGGCACGGCAAGCGTCTATGCCGCGGCAGGTCAGGCCAAGTTTACGACGACGGTGGATATCTCCAACACCTACCAGCAGTGGGCCATGCGCAATATGAAGCTCAACCGCCTACTCGACCGGCACCAGGAGTTCGTCCGCGCCGACGTGCTCGCCTGGGTTCAGGAAAAGCGCCACAGCAAGGAGCGCTGGGACCTCATCTTCGTCGACCCGCCCACGTTTTCCAACTCCAGCAAGATGGGGACGCGGGATTGGGACGTCCAGCGCGACCATGCAGAACTGCTCATCGGCGTGAGCCGTCTGCTCACGCGCGAGGGCGTGGCGGTCTTCTCGTGTAACCTGCGCAAGTTCAAACCCGACGTGGAAACCCTCGCCAAGGCGGGCGTCATCATCCGCGATATCTCGGACAAGACCATTCCTTCTGACTTTGAGAGAAACCCCAAAGTACATCGCTGCTACCTGCTTAAACGCGGATAGCGTGTGCTAAACTTTAGTTTGTTCCTCCTGGGTCTGTGGTTGAGGGGAGCGGCCAAAAGGCGGCAAACCAAGTCCAAGGCAGATGCGGTCGAAAGGATCCACGTAAACGCGGCCCTCCGGGGCCACGCGAGCATGGCGCATCTTAGGGGTAAGACGTACCGTCCGTTATGGACACATAGGGTGTCCCGGGCGAGAAGGTTAGTAGTGAGATAGCATCAAGCGAAACCCTCCGTATGCGAGTGTGGGGTCAAAAACCAGGTCAGTCAGGAGGAACGCTTATCCGCTGACGAGAGCATCCGAGGTGCTATGTTCGAAGCTGTAACGAAGAAAAAAAGCATGCTCGCAGTGATTGTGGCCGTGGCGTGTGCCATGGTCGTGTTGTCTGGCCTGACGGGTTGCCAGTTTGGCTCTCAGCCTCCCGAATCGGACCTGACGCCACAGCTCGAAAGCGGCACCACCATTACCGATGGCACGCTCACCGTCGGCATCAACGCATCTAACTCGCCTTATGGTGGCACGAACTCCAGCAACGAGACGGTAGGCCTCGACGTTGACGTGGCGGCGGCGATTGCCGACGAGCTCGGCATGAAGCTCCAGATTGTCGACGTGAACTCCAACGGCCGCTCGGCACTTGCCAACAAGAAGGTCGACGTTGCGATGGGCCTTACCAAATCGGGTAACAGCGACCAGGTCAGCTACACGTCCGCCTACATCAACGACGGCGCGTCGCTGTACTGTCTGTCCAAGAACAAGCCGTCGACCCTCTCCGGGTTCAAAGAGGCTCTGGGCGATGGCAAGGTCATCGTGCAGGGCGAGACGGCAGCAGCCTACGAAGTGCAAGAGGCGCTGGGGTCCGATTCCATCCAGGCCTGCTCCACAATGCAAGAGGCCTTCGAGGCGCTCGAGCGCGGCGATCAGAAGTTCCTCGTCGCAGATGCCGTCATCGGCGATTACTTCGCACGCAACTACAGCGACGCAGTGCGCGTCGGCTTCCTGAGCTCAAACGCGGTGGCTCCTATCTATGCCGTCACGCTTACCAGCAACTCGGAGGTGTCGAGCAAGGTATCGCAAGCTATCGACACCATCACGCAAAACGGCGTTTTGCGTGTGATCATGGCCAAATGGCTCGGAAGCGACGCTTCGACGCTGCTGCCCGGCCAAGTAGATATCTCCAAGCTTCCGTCGACGTCGTTTGGGGTGGAGACCACTGCTCAGACCCCCACGGCGAGCAGCACGTCGTCGACGAGCGGGAGCTCTACGGGCGATGATACGCGCGACACTCAGACCTCGTCTGGTGCTTCGGGGGGAGGCGACTAGACGCAGCGTCGCGTGTCGGCACTATCCGACCAAAGTCCTTTCGAACAAGGAGGTTCATCATGGCTATCACAGTAACCGGACGTGGAACAAGCGTTACCCCTGCACTGAAGGATTACGTTGACGAGAAAATCGGGCGTGCACTCGAGGTCTTCGACCGCGCCACCATGGACGCCGAGGTTATCCTTCGCGCTGAAAAGAACCCGGCCAACCCCAAGAGCGCGGTCTGCGAGGTAACGGTGCGCGCCATCGGCGCCGTCATCCGCGTCGCCGAGGCTGACACCGACATGTACGCGGCAATCGACATTGCCTCGGACAAGGTCACGCGCCAGCTGCGCAAGTACAAGACCAAGGTCGTCGACCGTCGCGGCGAGAAGACCATCCGCAAGGTCGAGGCCCCGCTCGACGAGCTGCCCGACTTCATCCCCGAGGACGAAGAGGACGACCTGCTCGTGCGCACCAAGGAAATCGAGATGGAGCCGATGACTGAGGAGCATGCGCTCGTCCAGACCGACCTGCTCGGCCATGACTTCTATGTCTACTTCGACCAGGACACCCATCAGATCCAGGTCATCTACCATCGCAAGAACGGTGGTTACGGCATCATCAAACCGGTCGTCAAGGCATAGGCTGGTCGTACATGCACGAATGTGGCGGGTCCGGGAAACCGGACCCGCTTTTTCTTGGGGCATGCGTGCAGGAAAAATAATGTTGTGCGACGAACAGTTCGAGATGCTCGCTGCTATCGGAGACCAAAAAGGTAGGTTTTAAATTCCCCTAAATTAGTAGACTTGTATTATCATCTGAGTCCACGTCGCCACAAGGCGTTGAGAATTCAAGGTGATGAGAAGGGAACCAACGATGGCACGAGTTTACAATTTCTCCGCCGGCCCGGCCGTTTTGCCCGAGCCAGTGCTGAAGCAAGCAGCTGACGAGATGCTGGAGTATCAGGATACCGGCATGTCCGTCATGGAGATGAGCCATCGATCTGCCGCCTTCACCGACATCATCAAGACCGCCGAGGCCGATTTGCGCGAGCTCATGGGGATTCCGGACAACTACAAGGTCCTGTTCCTCCAGGGCGGCGACAGCCTGCTGTTTGCCACGGTGTTCATGAACCTCGCCACCAACGGCAAGGCGGACTACATCGTCACTGGCAACTGGTCCAAGAAAGCCTACAAGGAAGCGCAGATCCTCGGCGACCCCAAGATTGTGGCGAGCGGCGAGGACAAGAACTTTAGCTACATCCCCGACTTGTCCGACCTGGACATCCGCGACGATGCGAGCTACGTCTACATCTGCCAAAACGAGACCGTCCACGGCAACAGGATCTCGACGCTGCCCAACACCAAGGGGCATGTGCTCGTTGCCGACCAGAGCTCGATGTTCCTGTCCGAGCCGGTCGATGTGACCAAGTACGGCCTGATCCATGCCGGCGTGCAGAAAAACGTCGGCCCTGCGGGCGTGCAGATCGTCATCGTCCGCGAAGACCTCATCCCCGAAGACCTGCCGGGCGTGCCGACCATGTTGCGCTTCAAGACCCATGCCGACAAGGGCTCGCTCTACAACACACCACCGTGCTACGGCATCTACATCTGCGGCCTCGTGTTCAAGTGGCTCAAGCAACTGGGCGGCCTCGAGGCCATCAAGGCGCGCAACGAGAAGAAGGCGAAGATTCTCTACGACTTCCTCGACGCAAGCAAGCTGTTCAAGGGCACC
>CACZQA010000120.1 GCA_902783175.1 uncultured Coriobacteriaceae bacterium | reverse complement strand
TTGCCGCCAAGTTCCGCCTGGTCGGCGCCGTCGAGAAGCACCACGAGGAGCGCTACCGTGCCCTCATCGACAACGTCGAGACCGGCAAGGTCTTCAGCCGCGACGGCGACGCCATCTGGATCTGCCGCAACTGCGGCCATATCGTCATCGGCAAGGAGCCGCCCGAGATCTGCCCGGTCTGCGCTCATCCCAAGGCGTACTTCGAGCTCAGGAGCGTCAACTACTAGCAGGTGTTTCGCCCGCGTGCTCGATGCATGTGGGCTGGTAGAGCCTACGAGAAAGGTGCCATCATGAAGAAGTGGCGTTGCAAGGTCTGCGGTTACATCTACGAGGGCGAGGAGCCGCCCGCGGCCTGCCCGGTCTGCGGTGTCGGTCCCGAGATGTTCGAGCTGGTCGAAGAGTAGGAGCAACAGTCTGACGTGCAGGTAATCGAACTCGAATCGATCGACGACCCTGCGCTCGACGTGTACATGCGCCTGACGGAAGCGCAGCTGCGCAACCGTCTCGAGCCCGAGAAGGGCATCTTCATAGCCGAGTCTCCAAAGGTGATATCCCGCGCGCTCGATGCCGGGATGTCACCTTTGTCTTTGCTCATGGAGCGCAACCACATCGAGCCAGAGCGCGCGCTCATCGAGCGCTGCGGGGACGTTCCCGTCTATACGGGCCCGTCGGAGCTGCTCGAGCAGCTCACGGGCTTCAAGCTCACGCGCGGCGTGCTGTGCGCCATGCGCCGTCCGCAGCTGCCGAGCGTGGAAGAGCTGCTCGAGGGCGCGTCGCGCATCGCGGTGCTCGAGGGCATCGTCGACCACACCAACGTGGGGGCGATCTTCCGTTCGGCTGCGGCGCTCGACGCCGATGCGGTGCTCGTGACCCCGACGTGCTGCGACCCACTGTACCGCCGCGCGGTCCGCGTCTCCATGGGCACCGTCTTCCAGGTGCCGTGGACGCGCATCGGCTCCGACGTGCACGATTGGCCCGAGAAGGGCATCGCCCAGCTCAAGCGCCTCGGCTTTGCGACGGCTGCCATGGCGCTTTCGGACGACTCGGTCGCCATCGACGACGCCATGCTCAACGCCGAGCCCAAGCTCGCCATCGTCTTGGGCACCGAAGGCGACGGGCTTTCCCCGCACACGATCGCCTCGTGCGACTACACGGTGAAGATTCCCATGGCACACGGGGTCGATTCGCTCAACGTCGCAGCGGCGAGCGCTGTCGCGTTCTACCAGCTTTGCGAGCGAGGCGCACGATGAGGGAGCTCGAAGGCAAGGTCGTGATTGTCACGGGCGGCGGCAAGGCCAGAAGCATCGGCTACGGCGTTGCCCGTGCTCTGGCACGCCATGGCGCGAGCCTGGCCGTGACTGGCCCGAGCAAGGGCAAGCTCACGGCCGCGAAAGAGCTCGAGGGCGAGTTCGGCGTGAAGGTGCTGCCGCTCAAGGTCGAGCATCCCGACGAGAAGTCCACGGTGGAGGCGCTCGCGCAGGTCGTGGAAAGGCTCGGGCGCGTCGACGCGCTGGTAAACTGCGCGCTCGTCGCGAAAAACGGCACGCCCCTCGCGCGCGTGAAATCTTCGGAGCTTTCCACGGCGCTCGAATACGGGCCCGTTGCCGTGCAGGCGTGGATGAAGGCGGCGTACCCGCACCTGCGCGATGCGAAGGGAAGCGTTGTCAACTTCCTGCCCGCATCCGAGGGACATGCGTCGACAGGCGTTCTTTCGGCTGCGGGGGCTGCCGTGGCGGCGCTGAGCACCGTCGCGGCAAAGGAATGGGCCGCAGAGGGCATCACGGTGAACATGGTGCGCGTCCTCGCGCGGACCGCCCAGCTCGAGCGCCTGGAGCAGGAGTTCCCGGCGGATTACGAGGCGGCGCTCGCATCCGTTCCCACGGGGCGCTTCTCCGAGGTGGAAGACGAAGTCGGCGAGACGTGCGCGTATCTTTTGGGGTCTGCCGCACGCAACGTCACCGGTCAGACCATCGCCCTCGATGGCGGCTTTCGCCTGGGGGCGTGACGGGCGTGTTCACGATCGGGTGCCATCTCTCCATAGCCAAGGGTTTCGCGGCTGCGGCACGCGATGCCGTCTCCATCGGCGCGAACACGTTCCAGTTCTTCACGCGCAATCCGCGCGGCGGCAAGGCGAAGGCCATCGACCCCGCGGACATGGCGGAATTCCGCTCGATTGCCGCCGAGCAGGGCATCACGCGCGTCTTGGCTCACGCGCCCTACACGCTCAACCCGGCATCTGCCACGGAGCGGACGCGCGTCTTCGCACGTGAAGTGCTTGCCGACGACTTGCTTCGCATGGAGCAGATTCCCGGGCAGCTCTACAACATGCATCCGGGCAGCCATGTGGGGCAGGGGCCAGAAGCGGGCATCGCGATGATCGCAGAGGCCATCAACTCCGCACTCGACCCTGCGCAGACGACGACGCTGCTTCTCGAGACCATGGCGGGCAAGGGGACCGAGATCGGGCGCAGCTTCGAGGAGCTACGCGACATCATCGAGCGCATCGAGCTGCAAGACCATGTGGGCGTCTGCCTCGATACCTGCCATGTGTGGGATGCAGGATACGACCTCGCGCACCTAGACGACGTGCTCGAGCAGTTCGACCGCGTGCTCGGCATCGAGCGCCTGCGGGCGATTCACCTCAACGATTCCAAGAACCCGCTCGCTTCGCACAAAGACCGCCACGAGCAGATAGGCAAGGGGCGTATCGGCCTCGGGTCGCTCATGGCGGTCGTCATGCATCCGCAACTCAAGGACCTGCCGTTCTTTCTCGAGACACCCCATGACTCCCTGTCGGGATATGCGGAGGAAATCTCCCTTCTCAAGCAGGCTCGCCTCGACGCATTTGGCGCCGCTTGATCCCTCTCTATGCTGGCAGCTAATGAATCGCGCGGCGGTAGCTCCTAGTATCTTTGTGCGCAAAACTGCAGACACCGGGATACGAGAGGGGAGCACGGGGAGCGTTGCTGTGACGCCGCGCGCACGCGAGGCGAAACGTCTGTCACAGGGCTCTGCTACTATGCGTCCAAGAAGAAAGACAATTCGCTTCGAAAGGCGAGGCGTGCAAGACAGACAGATACTCACCGACGAGCTCCTCGAGCAGATTGCGCGTTCGCACACCCCGGAAGGGTTCTTGGAATACGAAGACGGCGCAGACCGCGACCTGTCCGGGTATCTTAACGAGCTTCTCGAGGCAAAGGGCCTGCGCAAGGCGACGGTCATCAAGAACGCGCACCTCAACGAGACCTTCGGATACCAGATCTTCAGCGGTGCCCGTGGCGCGAGCCGTGACAAAGTGCTCGCGATCGGGCTTGCGATGGGGGTCTCTCTGCGCGAGATGCGGCTGCTGCTCAACCATGCCGATTGCGGCGACCTCTACAGCAAGAATCGGCGGGACGCGATCATCATCTTCTGCATCACCCACGGCTACGACCTCTCGCGCACCGACGACGAGCTTTTCCGTTTCGGCGAGAAGACGGTCAGCGATGACGGCGCGAACTGACGATATCGACGCCTTCGTCTCCTCCTACGACGACGCCTCCCGCTATACGACCGTCCAGCTGTTGAAGGACAACCGCCTCGAGCGGACCGAGCTCGTCGAGGACGCGGCGGGCAAGCGCTACGTCCGGAAGTTCCTCCAGGTCGAGCCGGAAAAGAAGCATCCCTACGAGCTCATGGACGCCATCTGCAGCCCGCTTCTGCCCCGCGTCGTCTCGCATACCCGCGTGGGAGACAGGCTCATCGTCGTGCTCGAATGGGTGGAGGGCACCACGGTCGAGGAGCTCTACGAGATCCAGCCTCCCGACCTGCATCGCGCCCAGGCCATTTTCGACGACGTGTGCAGCGCCGTCGAGGTGCTCCATGCGGCTGAGGGCGGCCCGATCATCCACCGCGATATCAACCCCTCGAATATCGTGTTCGACGGCACGCATGCCCATCTCATAGACTTCGGGATTGCCCGACGCCCGCACAGTGGCGCCCATGCCGATACGGAGCTGTGGGGGACGATGGGGTACGCCCCGCCCGAGCAGTTCGGGTTCGGCCAGAGCGACGAGCGCGCCGACGTCTACGCGGCGGGAAAGCTCCTGCACTTCCTCGTGACAGGCGAGCACCCAGGGCAGGAGGCTATGCAGGTGGCCCCGGGCTTGAGTCGCGTGCTTGACCGGGCATGCGCGATCGAGCCGGACAAGCGCTATCCGAGTATCTCTAAGCTGCGCCGAGCCGCCGACCGCCAGCTCTCCCTGCTGGCACAGACGGGGACCTCCGCGCGTGCTGCGGTGCCGCTCGTGCAAGGTCTCGTCGACGCCTACCCGTTGGCGCGAGGCGTGTGGATTGCCTGGTGCATCGCGGTGTGGGCGTTTGTCGCCCTCATGGTGGTGGGGACCGCCGATGCGTTCGCGACCGGCACGCAGACCGCCGGCCCGCTTGCCTACCTGGCCCTCGACGCGTTCGTCTTTGGTGTACCCGCACTGTGCCTGACGGGGGCGTTCGGCTTCGTGCGGCGCTCTCCGTGGCTGCGGGTCCATCGGTACCGCAAACTCGGCGGCATCGCCTGCCTGTCGGTGGCACTGGGGTTTGTGCTCATCTACGTTTCCGGCCTTGCGTGACGGTGCGGCAACCGATCGCATCCGGCACGCGTGCTGTGCGATAATCGGTGCATTCGACGAGGGGCGGCATCGCATGCGCCGAGTGACCTGCAAATACGAGAAACGGACGAAACCGACATGAAGTTTGTGAGCTGGAACGTGAACGGCCTGCGCGCCGCTGTGAAGAAGGGCTTCGAAGAGACGTTTGCCGCCTTCGACGCCGATGTGTTCGCCATTCAGGAGACCAAGCTCCAAGAGGGGCAGAGTCCCCTCGACTTCTCCGATTACCACGAGTACTGGAGCTATGCCCAGAAGAAGGGCTATTCCGGCACGGCGGTCTTCTCCAAACAGGAGCCGCTCGACGTCATCCACGGGGTCGGCGTCGACAAGTTCGACGACGAGGGCCGGGTCACCGCGTTGGAGTTCCCGGACTTCTACTTCGTCGACGTCTACACGCCCAATGCCCAGCACGGCCTTGCGCGCATCGACTACCGCTGCGAGTTCGAAGACGTGTTCCGCGGGTTTCTGGGCGACCTAGCCCAGAAGAAGGGCGTCGTCGTGTGCGGCGACATGAACGTCGCGCACGAGCCCATCGACCTCGCGCGTCCCAAGGAGAACGTCGGCAACGCGGGCTTTTCCGACGAGGAGCGCGGCAAGATGGACGAGTTGCTCGATTCGGGCTTTATCGACACGTTCCGCCTGTTGCATCCCGATATGGGCGACATCTACTCGTGGTGGAGCTACCGCATGAAGGCGCGCGAGCGCAACGTCGGGTGGCGTATCGACTACTTCCTGGTGAGCGAGGGGCTCAAAGACGCCGTCAGCGCCGCGGGCATCCACAACGAGGTCTTCGGAAGCGACCACTGCCCGGTCTCGCTCGAGCTCTCGCTGTAGCCGCAGCGCCGCGTCCGAAGTGCCGCTCGAAACAAACATTTAACAGTCGTTAACGGAGAGGGGCGCTTTGGTGCCTGTTTCCGAAACATTACGTCTCTACAATCATCTCCATGAATAATCCTTGAGCTTTGGGGGCATGCATGGAGGGATTCGTAGAGGCGTTCAGCGCCGGCGTCGATGCAATCGACGGATTCGTGTGGGGCTGGGCGATGATCGTCTTGCTCCTTGGCACGCATCTGTTCATGACCATTCGGACCAAGTTCATCCAGCGAAAGCTCGGAACTGCCATCAAGCTGTCGTTCACGGCGCAGGATACCGAGTCCGAAGGCGATGTCTCGCAGTTCGGCGCACTGACGACCGCCCTTGCGGCGACTATCGGCACGGGCAACATCGTCGGCGTGGCGACCGGCCTGTTCTTTGGCGGCCCGGGCGCCATCTTCTGGATGTGGATCACCGGTATCTTTGGCATCGCGACCAAGTACGCCGAGACCTTCATCTCCGTCAAGTACCGCGTCAAGGACCATCGCGGCGAGATGCTCGGCGGTGCCATGTACGCGCTCGAGCGTGGCTTCAAGCACAAGAAGCTCGGCAAGGTCCTGGCGGTGCTCTTCGCGCTGTTCGCGTTCATCGCGTCGTTTGGCATCGGGGCGTCGGTCCAGTCGAACTCCCTCTCCGGCGTCATCACCGCCTACATCCCCTTCGACAGCCCCGAGCAGCTCGTCGGGGCCAACGCGATGATCGGCGTCTTCCTCGTCATACTGGTCGGGGTCGTCATCTTCGGCGGCATCAAGTCGATTACCCGCGTCACCGAAAAGCTCGTGCCCGTCATGGCGCTGCTCTATGCAGCGGGCTGCATCGTCATCATCGGAATGAACTGGCAGTTCGTGGGCGATGCGCTCGGGCTGATCGTCACCTGCGCGTTCAGCGGGCAGGCGGCGTTCGGAGGTGCCGTCGGCAGCGGCATCGCGCTCGCGCTGCAGTACGGCTTCAAGCGCGGCCTGTTCTCGAACGAGTCCGGCCTCGGCTCCGCTCCGCTCGTCGCGGCGTCTGCGACGACGAAGAACCCGGCGCGTCAGGCGCTCGTCTCCATGACGGGGACGTTTTGGGACACGGTAGTCATCTGCGCGATTACGGGCATCATGCTCGTGTCCACGATGCTTGCCAATCCCGACATCGCGGCGGGTATCGCCGCGGGGCAGATCACCGCGCCTGCGCAGCTCACGACTACTGCGTTTTCCGAGATCCCCATCTTGGGGCCGCTCGTGCTCGCCGTCGGCATGATCTTGTTCTCGTACTCGACGATGCTCGGCTGGGCGCAGTACGGCAACCGCGCGGTCGCCTACCTGTTTGGCAAGAAGGGCATCCGCCCGTACCAGGTCGTCTACCTCGTGTTCATCTTCTGGGGCTGCATCGGCGGCGGCGAGCTCGTCTGGAACATCTCCGATATCACCAACGCGCTCATGGCCGTCCCCAACTGCATTGCGGTGCTCGGCCTGTCCGGCGTCATCGCGCATGGTACCCAGCACTACGTCTACGAGAAGCACCTGGACGAGGTCGACGAGGATCCGATTCCGCAATACGACGACAAGTAGGCACGCGGATATCCGGGGACGGCTGCTTTCTGCGAGTGCCTGAGGCGGAGGATCAATTCCTCCGCCTCGTCGTGTCTTGCGGCATTTTGCTCGCATTTCTGTGTCGGATGCATCTCCATGGGATATAATTCAGCACTGGCTTAATATCTTTTGGAGAGGATAACAACATGGCAAAAGAGTCTCCTTCCATGGACGCCTGGCTCAAAGAGGCCAAGGCGGCAGAGAGCGCGCCGCGCTGCGGCATGTACCTCGCGCACAACGGCGTGGTTCGCGAGCTTCCCAAGAAGCTCGTCCGCGAGGGCATCGACGACGGCAAGAAGGTCACGGGGATGAACTTCTCCTACGACCACGAGAAGGTCGAGCAGGCAGCTCAGGAGGCCCTCACGTGGGAGGGCATCGAGTACGTCAAGTACTGGCTCAACGAGGGCACGCTCAATGTGGGCGACGACATCATGTACGTGTTCATCGGCGGCGATATTCGCCCGCATGTCATCGATGCTCTGCAGAAGCTCGTCGGCAAGATCAAGAACGAGCTCGTGAGCGAAGTCGAGATTTCCGAATAGCTGCGAATGGGACCAATGTCTCGGAACTTTGTTCTTGTGGGCATTATTCCGTTCAACTATAATTGAGCGCGTCGCTGTTCAAGTGACAATGTTTTAGCGTTGTTAAGGCTTGGCCGCCCGAACAACGTGTATAAGTGCCCTTACCGGGGGCTCAAAGGAAAGGCGTTACAAATGGCTGAAGGTACTGTTAAGTGGTTTAATCCTGACAAGGGCTACGGCTTCATTTCTCGTGAGGATGGCGACGATCTGTTCGTGCACTTCTCCGAGATCAAGATGGATGGCTTCAAGACCCTCGACGAGGGCGACAAGGTCACCTTTGACGTCACGACCGGCCAGAATGGCAAGCTCCAGGCCAGCAACGTCGTGAAGCAGTAGTTCTCGTATATATAAAGAGAACGAGTGAAGGGCCATCCCGAAGGGGTGGCCCTTTTCATTTGCCTTGCGCGCGGTGCCACGCAACGCCCGCCACGCCCGAACCCGCTACATTTGGTTCGCCTGGCTCACGACACCCGAGGCGGCGGCCCAGATCATGGCGCGGTGCTTCGCCGCCTTCTCCGCCTCGAGCTCGGCCTTGCGCTTGTCGCGCTCCGCCTTTGCCTCGGCAATCGAGAAGCGGCACCCGCAGTAATTCTGCCGGTACATCCCCAGCTCGCGGCTGCGACGGGTCGCCTCGGGGTAGCATGTCCGGAAATCGCGGCAAACCGCCTTGATTCCCTGTGCGGATGCCGCCCGCTCGAGTTCTTCGAAGATGATGTCCGTGTACTGGTACGGACTGATCGTGAGCGTCGTCGCCAGGGCATCGTAGCCTTCTGCGGCAGCGCGCGCGGCGGCCTTCTCCAAGCGCAGGCGGTAGCACGCCCGGCAGCGCTTCTCGCGGTCGAGGCCGAACGGCGCGACTTTCTCCTCCCATTCCTGGGGGTCGTATGGTTCTTCGAAAAGTGTTGCATCGAGCGGCTCGGCAACGTACTCGTCGAGCGTCTGGAGGCGGTGCTGGTATTCCTCGGGCGGGAAAATATTCGAGTTGCAGTAATCCAGCGCAAACTCGACGCCCTCTTCGGTAAAGATGCGCGTCGGCTCGAGAGAGCACGGCCCGCAACAGGCATGAAGCATCAATCGCATCTCGTCACATCACCTGCCGTATCGTCGCTACTCGAGGACGAGAATGTTCTTGAGCTGGGCGACTGCCTGGTCGCCGGTGATGTTGCCCACCTGCAGCTCGTTGAGGATGTCTTGCGCCTGGCCCACGTTGCCGGCGTTCTTTGCTGCGATTTTCTTGAGCTGGGCGGAGTTCGTGATGTCGACGCCCTCGGAAGCGGCGGCGGACTTGAGCGTGTCGTACGCCTTGTCCGTGAGCGCGAGGTCGCTCTTGATTTCCTCGTCGGTCAGGTTCTGGCCGGACGAGACCTTGCCGACGAGGTCGCCGAGCTTGGTGCTTCCGGTGATCGCGGTCGTCGCGGTACCCACGGCGCTGCCGCTGGTGAAGTGATTCCAAATGGCCATGCCGGCAACCGCGAGCACGATGACAATCGCAATGGTGAGGATTCCCTTGAGTGCAGTTTTCGCCATGTGCGTCTCCTTTGATTTGCAATGTTAGTATGGTTGGCGATGATTTTAGGAGAGTCAATGAAGACTGACGAATTTGATTACGATTTACCCGAAAAGTTCATAGCCCAGGCGCCGGCGGTCCCGAGGGATTCCTGCAAGCTCATGGTCGTCAACAAAGACGGCTCGCTCGAGCACCGGATCTTCCGCGACGTCATCGACTACCTCAACCCCGGCGACCTGCTGGTCGTCAACGACACGCGCGTTCTGCCCGCTCGCCTGCTCGGCCACAAGAAGGGCACGGGCGGCGCGGCCGAGTCGCTGCTCCTCGACAAGGTCGACGGCGCGCCCGACACGCCGCAGGAGCAGACCTGGAACTGCATGGTCAAGCCCGGCAAGCGCCTCAAGCCCGGCAACGTCATCGAGTACTGCGCTGGCGGCGCGGACGAGGGAGAGCCCATTCTCGAGGGCGAGATCGTCTCGATCGACGCCGACAACGGCAGCCGCGCCGTTCGCTTCACGACCCTTACCGGCGAGGACGTGGACAGCGTGTTCCACAAGGTGGGCCACACGCCGCTCCCGCCCTACATCACGCAGTACAAAGGCGACGAGGAGCTGTACCAGACGGTGTACTCGCGCCCTGACCTCGAGCGCAGCGCCGCGGCTCCCACCGCCGGCCTGCACTTCACCGAAGAGCTGCTCGACCGCATCAAGGCCAAGGGCGTGAACGTCGCGACCGTCGACCTCGAGGTCGGTCTTGACACCTTCAGGCTCGTGGAGGAGGAAAACGCCGAGGACCACAAGATGCACACGGAGCTCTACACGGTCTCGCCCGAGACGGTGCAGATGATACGCGACACGAAGGCCGCGGGTGGTCGCGTCATCGCGGTGGGCACGACCTCGGTGCGCTCGCTCGAGAGCGCGGCGCGTTCCGGCGAGCTTGCGCCCTGCTCGCGCGCGGCTACCAACCTCTACATCATGCCGGGCTACGAGTACAAGGTCGTGGACGCCATCATCACGAACTTCCACGTCCCGCGCTCGACGCTCATGATGCTGGTCAGCGCGTTTTCGACCCGCGACATCATCATGAACGCCTACGAGCAGGCAAAGGAGCACGGTTACCGGTTCTTCAGCTTTGGCGACGCGATGATGCTGCTCTAGGCGGCGAGGCGCGGCTATCTCGGCTGCCGTGGCAACCGCGGCCGCCCCGACAGCTGTAGCCGCAACCGCAACCGCATCGATTGCCAAGCTCACGAGTATCACCCAGAATTGAGAGGCACATGTTCGAATTCGACCTGATAAACACCGACCCGAATACCGGCGCGCGCCGCGGGTGCCTGCACACGCCGCACGGCGACATCCAGACGCCGATCTTCATGCCGGTTGGCACGCAGGCAACGGTCAAGGGCGTGACCGTGCCGCAGCTGCACGACCTCAACGCCCAGATCATCCTGTCCAACACCTACCATCTCTATCTGCGCCCCGGCACCGAGGTCATCAAGAAGGCGGGCGGCATCCACGAGTTCATGAGCTGGGACAGGCCCGTCTTGACGGACAGCGGCGGGTTCCAGATCTTCAGCCTGGCCGACACGCTCGAGTTCGACGCCGACGGCGTCAACTTCAAGTCGATCGTCGACGGCTCCAAGCACCGCTGGACGCCCGAGGAGAACATGCGCATCCAGCAAGACATCGGCGCCGACATCATCATGCAGCTGGACCAGTGCACGCACTATCCGGCGACGCGTGACGAGGTCGCGCTCGCGGTCGAGCGCTCCGCCAACTGGGCGGCCCGCTGCAAGGCGGCACACACGCGCGAAGACCAGGCGCTGTTCGGCATTGTGCAAGGCGGCGTGTTCGAGGACCTGCGGCTCGAGTCGGTGCAGCGCGTCACGGAGCTCGACCTGCCCGGCTACGGCATCGGCGGGTATTCCGTGGGCGAAGACCATGAGCTCATGCTCTCGCAGCTCGGCACCGTGGCCGGCGCCCTGCCGGCGCACAAGCCCCGCTACCTCATGGGCGTCGGCAACCCGACGACGCTTGTGCGCGGCGTGGCCTGCGGCATTGACATGTTCGACTGCGTGCTTCCCACGCGCACGGCGCGTATGGGCACGGCGTTTTCCAGCACGGGCCGCATGAACATGCGTAACGCAAAGTTTACAGAGGACTTTGGCCCGCTTGACGCACAATGTAGCTGCCCGGTGTGCCAGAAGTACTCGCGAGCGTATATCCGCCACCTCGTCAAGATGAACGAGATCCTGGGCGGCATCCTGCTCTCGATCCACAACCTGCACTTCCTGCTCGACCTCATGCGCCGCGCGCGCGAGGCGATCGAGGCGGGGGAGTACAAGCAGTTCCTCGACGCGTGGATGAACTCGCCCGCGGCAAACGATTACTAGTTCGAAAGGCCGATCATGAAAGTCGCCATCGCACAGCTCAACCCCACCGTGGGGGATCTGGACGGAAACCTCGCGTCCGCACTCGAGGCGGCGCGCCTCGCCGAGGAAAGAGGAGCAGACCTTGTCGTCTACCCCGCGCACGTGCTGACGGGAGCTCCCCTCGAGGGGCTTGCCTCGTCTGCCGCGTTTGTGGCGGACGCCGAGGCGCACCTTCAGCGCTTCGTGGACGCATGTCCCATCGACGCGCTCGTATCCTGCATTACCCTCGCACAGCAGGCTGACGAGGATTTGGCAGATGGCGACGAGGACGAGTTCGTGTGCGTGCCCGCCGTCTACATTGTGGGCGAGGGCAGCTGCGAGGTCCTGAGCATCCCCGTGCTCGAAGATGCCGATTCGTGCTCGATGGTGGAAATCGACGGCGAGAACATCGCCGTGCTCCTGGAAGACCACGTCGCGCCCGAGTCTTCCCTGGATTCTGTCGAGCTCATCGTCGAGATGTCGGCAGACGTCTTTGGCGAGCAGACCGCGGCTCCCGCCGCCTGGGGCGCGATGGGGCGCCTCGAGCAGCTCGCGCGGGGCAATGCGGCGTTCGTGGCAGACGTGAACCTGTGCGGTGCGGCTGATACGATGGTCTATGCGGGCAACTCCACGGTCACCGCTCCCGACGGCACGCTCGTGTACGCGGCGCCGGTTGCAGACGAGGCGCTGTTCGTGTTCGACACGCAGGCCGAGGTCGCAGCCTATGAAGGTGCAGACGCTGACATGGAGCCGTGCGCGGTGCTCTGGGAGGGCATCGTTGCCGGCACGCGCGACTACATCCGCAAGAATGGCTTTGCCGATGTTGTCGGCGGGCTGTCCGGGGGCATCGATTCGGCAGTCGTCGCCG
>CACZQA010000119.1 GCA_902783175.1 uncultured Coriobacteriaceae bacterium | reverse complement strand
CGGCATCGAGCGCTACTACCAGATCGCCCGCTGCTTCCGCGACGAGGACCTGCGCGCCGACCGCCAGCCCGAGTTCACCCAGGTCGACGTCGAGATGAGCTTCGTCGAAAGCGACGAGGTCATCGACATGATGGAAGACGTCATGAAAGAGGTCCTCGAGGCCGTCGGCGTCGAGCACGAGTTCCCGCTGCAGCGCATGCAGTGGAAAGAGGCCATGGACCGCTTTGGCTGCGACCGCCCGGACGTGCGCTTCGGCATGGAGCTCGTCGACATCACCGAGGCCGTCAAGGGCTGCAACTTCAAGGTCTTCACCGGTGCCATCGAGCGCGGCGGCGTCGTCAAGTGCATCAACGCCAAGGGCGCTGGTAACTGGTCGCGCGGCGACGTGGAGAAGCTTGGCGACCTGGCCGCCGAGAACGGCGCGAAGGGCATGGCCTGGATTGCCTACACGAGCGACGGCAAGGAGAAGAGCCCGATCATCAAGTTCCTGGGCGACGAGGTCCACGAGGCCATCAAGCAGGCCGCCGGCGCCGAGCCGGGCGACCTCATCTTGTTCGCCGCCGACGACTACGCCACGGTCAGCGCCGTGCTGTCCGCCCTGCGTCTGCACATGGCGGACCTGCTCGGCATCGAGCGTTCGGGCCACGCGCTTCTGTGGGTCGTCAACTTCCCCATGTTCAAGTACGACGAGGAGGAGAAGAAGTACGCCGCCGAGCACCATCCGTTCACGATGCCGCGCCGCGAGGACCTCGACAAGATCGAGACCGACCCGCTCAACATCGGCAGCTACTCCTACGACCTCGTCATGGACGGCTTCGAGGCCGGCGGCGGCACGATCCGTATCCACAACGCCGAGCTGCAGCGCCGCGTGCTGCGCAGGTGCGGCCTGACCGACGAGGAGATCGACCAGAAGTTCGGCCACCTCATCAAGGCACTTGAGCACGGCGCACCGCCCCATGGCGGCATCGCGCTCGGCCTCGACCGCGTCGTCATGCTGCTCGCCGGCAAGGATTCCATCCGCGACGTCATCGCGTTCCCCAAGACCTCCTCGGGTGCCGACCCGATGACCGGCGCGCCCTCCGAGGTCACGCGTCGCCAGCTCAAAGAGGTCTCTTTGAGCCTCGACCTGTAAGCATCGGCTGTCCCAAGCGGCCGGCGAGCCTTGTCTGAAAAAGGAGCGCCGGTCGCTTTATCACGTTAAGGATTCACCATGACCATTCTCAAGATGAGCAGCACCTATGCGCCCACGCTGAAGGAAGACCCGGCGGGCGCGGACATCGCGAGCCACAGGCTCCTGCTCCGCTCCGGCATGATCCGCCAGAACGGCTCGGGCACCTACACGTTTCTGCCCCTCGGCATGCGCGTGCTCAACAAGATCCAGCAGATCATCCGCGAGGAGATGAACGCCAAGGGCGCCCAGGAAATCCTCATGCCCATCCTGCAGCCCGCCGAGCTCTGGCACGAGTCGGGCCGCTGGGACGACTACGGTCCCGAGATGATGCGCCTCACCGACCGCCACGACCGCGAGATCTGCCTCGGGCCGACACACGAGGAGCTCATCACCGACCTCGTCCGCAACGAGCTGCGCAGCTACAAGCAGCTCCCGTGCACCCTGTGGCAGATGCAGGTCAAGTTCCGCGACGAGATGCGCCCGCGCTTCGGCTTGTTCCGCACGCGCGAGTTCATCATGAAAGACGCCTACAGCTTCAACGCGACGCGCGAGAGCCTCGACGAGAGCTACCGCGACATGGAGGTCGCGTACGCACGCGTCAACGAGCGCCTGGGCATCGACTACCGCATGGTCACGGCCGATTCGGGCGAGATCGGCGGCAACGAGTCCATCGAGTTCATGGCGCTTGCCGACGCCGGCGAGTCCGACCTGGTCTACTGCGACTGCGGATTCGCGGCCGATACCGAGGCTGCCGAGTGCGGCGTCGTCATGGCGCCCGCGCAGGAGCGCGCGCTCGAGAAGATCGCCACTCCGGGTGTGCACACCATCGAAGAGCTCGCGACGTTCCTCGACGTGCCGGAAAACGCGACGGTCAAGGCGCTTTCGGGCAAGGGCGCCGATGGCAAGGTCTACGTCATGTTCATCCCGGGTGACCACGAGCTCAACGATATCAAGGCCGGCAAGGCCGTTGCGGGCTGGCAGCTGCTCACGGACGACGAGATGGTCGCGGCGGGCCTGCACAAGGGCTCCATGGGCCCGGTCGACCTGCCCGAGGGCGTCGGCTGCGTGTGCGACTCCTCGCTCAAGGACGTGCACGCCTGGGCAGTCGGCGCGAACGAGGACGGCTTCCACTTCCTGGGCGCCGAGCCCGGCCGCGACTTCGAGCCCACGCTGTGGGCGGACCTCGTCATGGCCAAGCCGGGCGACCTGTGCCCCGTGTGCGGCAAGAAGCTCAAGGGCGCGCGCGGCATCGAGGTCTCGCAGGTCTTCAAGCTGGGCACCAAGTACTCCGAGGCCATGGGCGCCACCTTCATGGACGAAGACGGCAAGGAGAAGCCCTTCATCATGGGGTGCTACGGCATCGGCGTCACGCGCTCGATGGCAGCCGTCATCGAGCAGCGCAACGACGACAACGGCATGTTCTGGCCGGTCAGCATTGCCCCTGCAGAGGTCATCGTCGTCCCGCTCAGCGTGGGCGACGAGCTCGTCGACCCGCTGGCGCGTGACATCGCCGCCAAGCTCGACGCGGCGGGCATCGAGGTCATGCTCGACGACCGCGACGAGCGCGCCGGCGTCAAGTTCGCAGACGCCGACCTCATCGGCTGGCCGTACCAGGTCGTCATCGGCAAGCGCGGCGCAAAGAACGGTGTCGTCGAGCTCAAGGACCGCAGCACGGGAGAGAAGCGCGAGGTCTCCGTCGAGGACATCGTCGCCGAAGTCGTGCGCGTTGTGGCAGATGCCAAATCCGCACTCGAGGCAAAGACCACCGATATCGCCTAGGCGCATGCCGTCTCGTTCGCGTTCGAGAGGCAGTTGAGTCTGTTGGGAAGCGTCGCGTGTGCGGCGCTTCCCGTCTGCAGTGCCGAAAAGCCGGCGCGATCGGACGTCGGCAGTCTCGATAAGAAGGGGAATCTAAGCACACATGCTGTTCAATCTCGTGATAGTGGGCTGCGGCGGTTTCATCGGCGCCGCGCTGCGCTACTTCTTGAGCTGGCTTTCCAATATCATCGCCTTCGACTTCACGGGCGCGCCCGCGTTCCTGTTCCCGCTCGGGACCTTCGCGGCAAACCTGCTCGGCTGCTTTTTCATGGGCTACTTCGCGTTCATGCTCCCGCACGCCTTTCCCGACCACGCGAAGACGCTGCTGTTCGTCACGACGGGCATCATGGGCGGCTTCACGACGTTTTCCACGTTCGCGCTCGACACCTACAACCTCTTCTCGCGTGGGGAGTGCCTCATGGCAGGCGTCTACCTCGTGGTCACGCTCGCGGTGTGCTTCGCGGGGCTCGTTGCGGGCATCGCGCTCGCAAAGGCGACATCTGCGTAAATAATCGCTCACAGACGCGCAATATGCTGTATCATATCGATTTGCTGTGCGACCCGTCATCGCACTCGGTCTCAAATATGCGCCTGCAATAGGTGCAGGCGAGTAATTTGAAGGAGAAGTTTTGGTAGTTATCCGTCTGGCACGTCATGGTGCCCACAATGCCCCGTTTTACCGCATCGTTGTTGCCGACCAGCGCAAGCGTCGCGATGGCCGCATCATCGAGCAGGTTGGCACCTACGATCCCAAGTGCGATCCCTCTGCGATCACCCTCGACCTCGAGAAGGTCGAAGAGTGGATCAAGAAGGGCGCTCAGCCTTCCGATCGCGTTGCCAAGATCATCGCCGAGGTAAAAGGCGAGCCTCTTCCGAAGAAGATTCAGGCACGCGCCGACCTCAAGGCCGCCGAGAAGGCAGCTGCCGAGAAGGCCGCTGCTGAGAAGGCTGCAGCTGAGGCTGCCGCAAAGGCCGCTGAGGAAGCCGCCGAGGAAGAATAAGCATGACGCAGGCTCAAGAAGATGTAGTGGGGCTCGTCCGCACGCTCGTCGAGCAGCTCGTCGACACCCCCGAATCCGTCGAGGTCACTGGGCGCGAGTCTGACAACGGCGACCTCTACGTCGAAATCGACGTCGAGGAAGACGAAGTCGGAAAGGTGATCGGCCGCCAGGGCCGCATCATCAAGTCCATCCGCACGCTCGCCCGCGCGGCGGCGTCGCAAGACGGGTTCCGCGTCGAGGTCGAGCTCGCCGAATAGGCGCAACCGACGTGTCGCATCTTTCTTACGAACTTGTTGCCCGCATCTCCAAGATGCGGGGTCTGACAGGGGAGGTCACGGCAACATGTGCCCGTGACCTTCCCTTCTGCTTGCATGAGGGGTTCGACGTCTTCGTCGTGCCCCCTTTGCTGTATGGGCCGCGCCACCTGACCATCTCGTCGGTGCGCCGCCTTGACGACTCCAACGTCGCGCTCGGGTTCGAGCAGGTGCCCGACGCGGACGCCGCATCCGAGCTTTCCGGGCACTGGCTGCTCGCCGCCGAAGACGACCTCGAGTTCGAGGAGTCTTTCGACGAGCAGTGGGCGCTTGGCTTCGAGGTGGTCGACGAGCGCTATGGAAGCCTCGGCACCGTCTCCGAGATCATCCAGACGCCTGCAAACGACGTGTGGGTCGTCACCGGGCCGTACGGCGAGGTCCTCGTTCCCGTCATCGACGAGACGATCGTCTCGCTGCCGGAGACAGACGACGAACCCATCACCACCAAGATCATGGACGGGCTGATCGACGCATGAGGATCGAGACGCTCTCCGTTTTCCCCGACATGTTCGAAGGGCCCATGTCGCTTTCCATCATCGGGCGCGCGCGCAAGAAGGGCATCCTCGACTTCGAGGCATACGACCTGCGCGATTGGACCCACGACAGGCACCGCAGCACCGACGACGAGCCCTATGGCGGCGGCCAGGGCCTGCTCATGACCTGCCCGCCCGTCTTCGAGGCACTCGACGAGCTGTGCTCGGAAGGTCCTAAGCCCACGGTCATCTTCTTCACGCCGGCCGGCGAGCCCTTCTCCCAGAAGCTCGCGCAGGAGCTCTCGCACCACGAGCGCCTGCTCATGGTGTGCGGCAGGTACGAGGGCTTCGACGAGCGCGTCATGACGCTCGCGGACCGCTGCATCAGCCTGGGAGACTACGTCCTCACGGGCGGCGAGCTTCCCGCCATGGTCGTGGCAGACGCCGTGACGCGGCTTTTGCCCGGTGCGCTCGGAGACGAGAACAGCGCGGTCGAGGAATCCTTCTCGGACTCCGGCCTGCTGGAGTTCCCGCAGTACACGCGCCCGGCGAGCTACCGGGGCCTCGACGTCCCCGAGGTGCTCTTGTCCGGAAACCATGCTGCCGTCGACGCCTGGCGTCGCAAGGCGGCCATCGAGAAGACCGCGCGGCTGCGTCCCGACCTGATCGACTCCGCCGACCTGACAGACGACGAGCGCGCCTTCGCCCGCGATATTGCTGCAGATAGCCACGCGCGAAGCACCGGCGACGCGCTATCATAGTCAAATTACGTTATCGCCGACTAGCGAGGAACAGATTGCCAGATATCGAGAACACAGATGAACGCCTTTCGAGCACGAGCGGCTCTTCGGTCTTCAAGACCCTCATCGAGCTCATCGTCATCGTCGCGGTCGCCCTGGGCCTCGCGTACCTGGTCACGCACTACGTCGCGCAGCCGTACGAGATCCCGTCCGGCTCGATGGAAGACACCATCCAGATCAACGACCGCGTGCTCTCCGAGAAGCTGACGTACTACACCGCAAGCCCCAAGCAAGGCGATATCGTCACGTTCATCGACACCGAGAACCCGACCCGGACCCTCATCAAGCGCGTCATCGCCACCGGCGGCCAGACCGTCGACCTGCGCGGCGGCGTCGTGTACGTGAACGGCGTCGCGCTCCAGAAGCCGTACACGGAGGGCAAGCCGAGCTACGAGCTCGATGGAAACTTCACCTACCCCTACACCGTCCCGGAAGGCTATATCTGGGTGATGGGGGACAACCGCACGAATTCCAGCGACAGCCGCCACTTCGGGGCGGTTCCCGTTTCGAATGTCACCGGCCACGCGTTCATGCGCTACTGGCCGTTGAACAGCATTGGGTTACTAGAGTAGGCACGAAAGAGGCAGATAGGATAGGTAATGCTGACGTTTCAAGACATTATTCTCACCCTGCAAGACTACTGGGCCAAACAGGGCTGTGTGATCTTGCAACCATACGACTCTGAGGTCGGCGCGGGCACCTACCACACCGCGACTGCCCTTCGGTCCCTGGGCCCGAGCGACTGGCGCACTGCCTACGTCCAGCCGTGCCGCCGTCCCGCCGACGGCCGCTACGGCGCGAACCCCAACCGCATGCAGCACTACTACCAGTTCCAGGTCATCATGAAACCGTCCCCGGACAACATCCAGGAGCTCTACCTGGAGTCGCTGCGCACCATCGGCATCGAGCCCGAGAAGCACGACATCCGCTTCGTGGAAGACGACTGGGAGAGCGCGGCCCTTGGCGCCTGGGGCCTTGGCTGGGAGGTGTGGCTTGACGGCATGGAGGTCACGCAGTTCACGT
>CACZQA010000118.1 GCA_902783175.1 uncultured Coriobacteriaceae bacterium | reverse complement strand
GAGCCGGAGACATCGTCGCTCGGGCGCATCGCGAGCGAAACCTGCAGGTACCAGCCCACGATTGCGAGGATCACGACGATGACGACGGCGAGCGCGACCCGCTTGCCCCAACGAGCGCCCCCTGCCTCCGCAGCGCCCCCGTGCATGCGGTCGAGCCGGTGCGCCACGGATTCGCGCCCGTTGCTCACGTGGCGCTCGCGCGTCGCGTAGCGCCGGGCCGCATTGTCGCGCGAGTACTCGGAGCCGAGGTCGGCGGCCGCCGGGCGTCTCTCCTGCATACGGGGTGCACGACGCTGGCCGCCGGCAGGTGCGGGATCCGGCGCGCGCCCCTGCCGCGCACGCGAGGTGTAGCGGCTCTTGTCGTATGCGCTCTTGTCGTTTCTGGGATCTGCCATGACGGCTCCTAGAGCAGCGCCGCGCTCTTGACGGTAAGCTCCGAGCCCGCAACGGAGAACTTGATGCTCCACCCGTCATACTCGACTTCGTAGACGCGCTCGGCATCGTCTTGGTAGGCGGGACGGGGGTCGCGCTCGAGCAGATGCAGCACCGCCGCCGCATCATCGCCAAGCGCCGCGACGATGTCACTTGCACAGGTCACCCTCAGGAGGCCCTGGTCGGCCTCCTGCGCAAACCCTCCCCGCGCGTCGGGATGCGCGTCGGAGTACGGGATGTAGGGCTTGACGTCGTAGATCGGCGTGCCGTCCATGAGGTCGACACCGCCCACGTGCAAGACCGTCCCCTTGCCCTTCGTCTTCTCGACACCCAGAAGGCTTACCGAAGAGAGCCCCAGGCTGTTGGGGCGGTAGGGAGAACGCGTCGCAAAGACCCCGAGCTTGGCGTTTCCACCCAGACGCGGTGGGCGCACGAGCGCGGAGAAGCCTTCGCGCTGCGCCTCGGAGAAGCCCCAGATGAGCCAGAGGTGGCTAAAGCCCTCGATGCCGCGCAGCGCATCGGGGTCGCGGTAGGCCGGCTCGAAGACGACGGTGCCGGTGGCCTCCTCGACAAGGCCGCTTTGGCGCGGGATGCCGAACTTGGTCGGGAACGGCGTGTGGATGTGGGCGATGGGCTCGACTTGCATGACAGGCGCCTACAGCTGCTCGATCGTGGAGAACAGCTCGTCGACGATGCGGTCGGCGGGCACTTTCCTCAGGCGCTCGCCATGGGCGAACAGCATGCCGGAATCCTTGCCGCAGGCAACGCCGAGGTCGGCGTCGCGCGCCTCGCCCGGCCCGTTCACGACGCATCCCATGACGGCGACCTTGAGGGGCTTGTCCAGCTTCCCGAGGCGCCGTGCGACCTCGTCGGCGATGGGGATGAGGTCGACCTGGCAGCGGCTGCACGTGGGGCACGAGATGATCTCGGGCTTGACGCGGCGCACGTCCACGGCGGCCAAGATGCCGTATGCCACGGCTATCTCTTCGACGGGGTCTGCCGTGAGCGACACGCGCATCGTGTCCCCGATGCCGTGCGCGAGCAGCATGCCCAGCCCCGCGGCGGACTTGATGGTGCCCTGCTGGATGCCGCCCGCCTCGGTGATGCCGATGTGCAGCGGCACCTCGGGCAGTTCGCGCGAGAGCTGCTCGTAGGCGGCAACCGTCGTGAGCACGTCGTGCGCCTTGGCGGACACGACGATGTCCTCGAACTGCCGCTCGTGGAAGTGCTCGACAAAGCCCCGCGCGGACAGCGCGAGCTTCTCAGCCTGCGTCAGGTCGTCGCGTGCCGCGAGCGCATCTTCGAGCGAACCGGCGTTCACGCCGATGCGGATGGGAATGCCCGCCTCGCCGGCAGCGTCTATGACGGCGTCGACGCGCCCGGTCGAGCCGATGTTGCCGGGGTTGATGCGGAGCGCCGCGGCACCGCGATGCGCGGCGCCGATGGCGATCTCGTGGTCGAAGTGGATGTCCGCGATGACGGGCAGTGGGCTCACGGTGGTCACCTGCTCGAAATACGGCAGCGACGCGCGGTTGGGGACGGCGACGCGCACGACCTCGCAACCGGCGTCTTTCAGGCGCAGAATCTGGTCGAAGTTGCCGCTCGGGTCCAGATGCGGCCCTGCGCCGTCGTCGACCATGGGGACGTTGGTCATCGATTGGACGACGACGGGCGCCCCTCCCCCGATCGTGACGGAGCCGACCTGCACGGGACGGGTCTTCTCACGTGCTGCTTGCTGTGTCATGGCTACCCTCCTAAGACGAAGCGGATGATGTCCTGCCGGAGCATGACCACGAACAGCAGGAGCAGCAGGGCAATCACGACGACGCTGATGCCGTTGATGACCTTGACGGGGATATCGCGGCCGACGATGCGCTGGATTACCTCGACCACGATCTTGCCACCGTCGAGCGGTGGGACGGGCAGCAGGTTGACGATGCCCAGCGACAGCGAGATGACGGCGAGGATGTACAGGAGCGGCACGATGCCGGCAGACGCCGCGCGCTCGGAGATGACGGCGATGCCGACGACCGAAGTCGACTGGTCGAGGACCTGCGCCGTCGTGGCCGGGTTGAACAGGTTGGCATACGCCTGCACCGTGAGCACGAGGTAGTCCCACGACGCCTTGAGCGAGTCGCCCAGCGGCAGGCGCACCTGCGTGGTGCCCGCGTAGATGCCGAACTGCGGAGCGCCCTGCTCGCTCGTGCCCACGGTGAGCTGCGCGTCATGCGCCGCGCCGTCGCGCTCGTAGCTGACGGTCACCGTCTGCCCCGGCGAGAACTGCGAGATGGCCTGGGCGAGCGTCGTCCAGTCCGGGGTATCGGTCCCGTCGATGGCGGTGATCGTGTCGCCCGCCTGCAGGCCGGCCTGGGCTGCGGGGCCGCCGTCGGCCACATCGGAGATGGTCGTGGTCGTCTGCGTCACGCCGATGCCGCTGAACAGCACGAGCATGATGACGAAGGCGAGCACGACGTTCATGAGCGGTCCGGCGAACAGCACGACAAGGCGCTTCCAGCACGGCAGCGAGCGGTACGTCTGCGCACGCTCGGAGTCGAGCAGCGCTTTGGGGTCGGCGACTTCGCGTGCCTCGCCGAGGGCATATGCGCCCACCTTGGGCGCCGCGTAGACCTCGAGCTTGTTGCTCCTGCCCGGTGCGTTTATGGAGCCCCAGCCATCGAGGACGGCAAGTGCCTCTTCGGCCTCGTCATCGGTGATGCCGCACGCCAGCGCGACATGCTCCGCGTCGGCCGTGCCGTGACGGTACACGTAGGCGAGCACCTGCTCGAGGTTGGGGTCCTCGGGCCCCGGCTCCATCCCGGTGATGCGATTGTAGCCGCCAAGCGGGATGCACGTGATGCCGTAGCGGCAGCCGTTGCGCTCGAAGCCGATGTTGGGGCCCGGCAGCCCGATCATGAACTCGGTCACGCGCACGCCGAACGCGCGCGCGGCGGTGAAGTGCCCGAGCTCGTGGATAACGACGAGCACCAGAAGGACGACGATGCCCCAGAACACTGTCATGACGACGTTCATGAACTACCTAGTCCTCGAAAAACGCGTGGGACAGTGCGCGGGTACGGGCGTCAATCTGCTCGAGCTGCTCGAGAGACTCGACTTTCTCGGAGCCCATCTGCTCCATGGCGTGCTCGACGCAGGCGTCGATCGCCGTGAGCGTGCAGGCGCCGCTCAAGAAGCGGGCGACGGCCACTTCGTTTGCCGCGTTGAGGACGCAGGGCAGCGTGCCGCCCGTCCTGCCCGCCTCGAGCGCGAGCGCCAGGCAGCGGAAGGTCTCG
>CACZQA010000117.1 GCA_902783175.1 uncultured Coriobacteriaceae bacterium | reverse complement strand
GACGCCGTACGCCGCCACGCCGTCTTCTCCCAGAAACGCCATGAGTTGCAGATTGTAGACGACGCTCACCACCGACATAGAGATGCTCGTCATCATCTCCGACGAGCCGTTGGCACAGGTCTTGCCCAGGGCACGCAGATCGAGTGCGGGGCGACCCAGCTTGAGATAGCTTTCGTTTCTGCGTGCGAAGTAGACGAGCGGGGCCAGGCCGCCGACGTATTCTGCGATGACCGTCGCCGCCGCGGCGCCGGCGACTCCCCAGCCGAGCACGGCGATGAACACGAAGTCGAGGACCATATTGGAGATGCCCGACGCCAGCGTCGTGTACAGCCCGACCTTGGGCTTTCCGGCGGTCGAGGCGAGCACTTGGAACGTGTACTGGAGCATGAAAAGCGGTAGCGAGAGCATCGAGATGCGTCCGTAGAGCACGCAGACGGGGAGCATGTCGCCATTCGCGCCCAGCAGGCGGGCGACGTCTTCCATGAACGCGAAGCCCACGAGCGCGAGCAAGGCGCCGGCGCCCAACGTGACGTAGACGATCATCGAGAAGTAGGCGTTGGCACGCGCGTCGTCGCCCTCTCCGCGGGTCTTTGCAACGAGCGCGCTTCCGCCGGCGCCCATCATGAAGCCGAGGGTGCCCAAGATCATGATGAAGGGCATGATGAGGTTGACTGCCGCGAAGGCGGTCTTGCCCACGAAGTTCGTCACGAACAGACCGTCGACGACGCTGTAGATGGAGGTGAACACCATCATCGCGACCGATGGGGCGACGAACCTGAGCAGCATTGGCACGCTGAAATGTTGTCTCATGTCGACCATGGCTACACGCTCTCGATTCCGTCGAGCGCCTGGACGAGCCTGCGTGTGTAGACGTCTATCACGCGGGAGAGCAGCTCGCGTTCGTCTTCGTCAAACGATTCGAGGACGGCGTGCTCGGCTTCGAGCACGGGCGCGATTGCGCGCGCGGCATATGCGCGGCCGGCATCGGTGAGGTGCACGTGCGTGTTCCTGCCCGTCCCGGCGCTGATCTGCAGCAGCCCGTCGCGCTGCATCTTGTGCACGGCGGAGTTCACGGTCTGCTTGCCGTCGTAGCAGCGCTCACAGAGTTCCTTTTGCGTGCAACCGTCCCCATACGCGAAGAGCGTGTACAGGATGTCGAAGGAGCTCGGTGAGAGATGGCAGCGCTTCGCCGTACGGTCGTAGGCCTCGTCGATTGCCTTGACGTTCATATCGAAGGCGCGCTGCAGCTCCTGGATGTCGCTTGGCATGCCTGTTCCTTTAAGTCCGAAATCATACTTGCTAGTCCGAAATCGTACTTGAGGGAATTGGACCTGTCAAATGTGCACTGCATGTAGAAAGGCCGCGAATCGAGATGCATCTTCTCGGTCCGCGGCCTGGAGGCTGTTATGCGTGGCGTCTAGTTGCGGTTGCGGTTGGAGTTGATGAGGCAGCCCGCCTTGACAATCTCGCGCTCTTCGGGCGTCATGTCCGCGACGAACAGCTCGATCGGGGCGGCGGTGCCGTCCTTGACCACGTACGCGGGGATACTGCTCAGGTCGCCTTCGAGGGCAGTGCGGATATGCGGGACGAAGATCCAGTCGTCGACGTCGAACGCATCGAGGCTGCCCTTGTACTGGAAGGGGACCATGCCCCAGTTCATGCAGTTGCTGCGGTAGCGCTTGGTCGCGTACTCGCTCGTGATGTTGGCGAGTGCGCCGAGCACGCGCTGGCAGCTCGCCGCCTGCTCGCGAGCCGAGCCGTCGCCGGGCTTGTTCGCGTAGATGGTCGAGCCGATCTCGACTTCGGTGGGCGTCAGGTGCTCGAATCCCTCGAGCTGGTTGATGGCCTCGAACACGCCTGCCACCTCGTCGGATGTGAAGCCCTCCTTGCGCGCGTCCTCGAGGTCGCGGATCGCCTTGGCGCGCGAGACATAGTCGGGGTCGCGCCGCGAAAGCGTGAACTCCGCAAGGCCGAGCGGGTTGGACCGATACGAGGAAGTCTCTCCCGAGGGGATGAGCTCGTCGGTGGTCGTGACGTCGTCGAGAATCTTGGACGAGACCTTGAGCAGGATGTTCTCGGCAAGCGGCTCGAGCTCGGGCCAGTCTTTGATGTTGGGGCCGTAGCGCAGCTCGACCGTGTCGTCGGCCTTGCCGAAGCCCTGGTAGACGCGGGCGCGGTACGCGCGGTCGTCGTAGTTGTACTCGGGGATGTCGCCCCAGCAGTCCAGCTCCTCGGCGCTCGTGAGCTTGCCGCCGTTGAGCGCGGTCGCGGCGATCGAGCGCGCGTCCATGAGCGCGACGGCAGACATCTGGCCGTTATTGGGCTTGGAGCCTTCGCGGTTGGGGAAGTTGCGCGTGGCGTGCCTGATGGAAAGCGCGTTGTTGGCGGGCGTGTCTCCTGCCCCGAAGCACGGACCGCAAAACGCGGTGCGCACGATGGCGCCGGCGTCCATCAGGTCGGCGAGCAGGCCCTTGCGGTCGAGGTCGACGAGCACGGGCTGGCTCGAGGGATAGACGGACAGGTAGAACTCGCCGTTGCCGATGTTCGCGCCCTTGAGGGCGTGGGCGGCCTCGACGACGTTCGTGTAGGTGCCGCCCGCGCAGCCGGCGATGACGCCTTGCTGCGTCTGGAGCCTGCCGTCGTCGGCGATCTTGTCGAGCAACGTGAAGCTCGCGCGCCCCTCGGCGACTTTCTCAGCAGATTTCTCGGTCTCACGCAAGATGTCCTCGAGGTTTGCGTTGAGCTCGTCGATCTCGTAGACGTTGGACGGGTGGAACGGCAGCGCGATCATGGGCTTGATGGTGGAGAGGTCGACGTACACGCAGCCGTCGTAGTAGGCGATGTCGGCGGGGTTCAGGTACTTGAAGTCGTCGTCGCGATGGTGCTTGAGCAGGTACTTGCGCGTGTCGTCGTCGGTGCGCCACACGCTCGACAGGCACGTCGTCTCGGTCGTCATGACGTCGATGCCGTTGCGGTAGTCGGTCGTCATCGTGGCGACGCCGGGACCGACGAACTCCATGACCTTGTTCTTGACGTAGCCGCTCTTGTAGACGGCGCCGATGATGGCGAGCGCGATGTCCTGCGGGCCGACGAAGGGCTGCGGGGCACCGTCGAGGTAAATGGCGACGACGCCGGGGTAGTCGATGTCGTAGGTGTCGCCGAGCAGCTGCTTGTCGAGCTCGCCGCCGCCTTCGCCGATGG
>CACZQA010000116.1 GCA_902783175.1 uncultured Coriobacteriaceae bacterium | reverse complement strand
GTGGCACTGCCACGGTTCCCGTGCTCGGCGCGGGGCGTGTCCCTACTTGGATTCCCAGAGCTTGATCGACAACTCGAGAAACAGGCGGTTGTCGGCGCTGTCGAGGCTCGTCTTCATGATGGAGTTGATCTTGTCGATGCGGTAGATGACGCTGTTGCGGTGCAAGAACAGCGCCTTGGCCGTCTGCGACACGTTGCGCTCGTTGGCCAGGTAGGTCTTGAGCGTCTGGAACAGCTCGGAGCCGTTCTCTCGGTCGTGGTCGATGAGCCGCTCGATGTCGGGGTGAATGAGCAGGTGCTTGTCGATGCCCGCGTCGAGCCTTTGGCAGATGTAGTCCATCGTGTAGTCCTGGAACAGGTACACGCGCGATTCGGGGTCGTGGCTCGAGCCCTTCTGGAGCGCGATCTGCGCCTGTCCGTACTGCGTGTCGATGCCGAGGAAGTTGCCGAACTCGTTGCTGACGCCTGCCTTCCACCCGAGCTCGTCGCATGCGTTTGCCACGTGCTCGAGAAACTCCTCGAACCCATGCGTCGTCGTCTCGGTGACGAGTACGATGTAGACGTCGTAGGAAAAGACGCTCGCGCCAGGGAACAGGTGCACGAGCTGGTCGACTTGGACCTGCGGCGCCTCCTGCCTGCCGTTGGATGCCTCGCAGCGGTCGAACACCGCCACGGCAAAGTTGCTGCTGTCGTTCCACCCCAGCATGGCGAGCAGCTCGGCGCGTTCCTCCTGGCTCACCTCGTCTCCGGCAAGGCACGAGCGCAGCAGCTGCTCGGAGTAGCGCTTGCCGCTGTATCCGCTGTTGCGGCTGTGCTGGACGTAGGTCGCGATCAGATTGCCCACCGTCTCGGCAAAGGCGAGGTCGCATGCGGCATGTCCCGGCTCGTCTTGGATGATGAAGATGTGCCCATAGACGCCTCCGTTCAGGCTGATCGTCTTGGACACGAACGGCAGCGTGTAGGTTTGGCTGCCGGCAACCTCGAAAATCCACGCGTGCGGGTGGTTGTTGATGAGGTCGAGCTCGCCGCTTGCCACGAGCGTGCTGATGACGTCGTTGGGGTAACGCCCCGTCTTCTCCTGGTAGCGCCACTTCTCGCTCACCTTGGAGAGCTTTGGCGCGTCGCTCATGTAAAGCACGTGCAGCGTTGCGTCTGCATACCAAAACGGCCGTTGCGTGACCTCGCCGATCTTTGCGACGACCTCCTTGCTGGGGCGGCGCTTCAAGAGCATGTCGCGCAGGTCGTTTTCCCACTCGTTATAGTGCTCGAACAGGTCGAGCACGCGATAGAACACGTTGATCGGGTCGACTTGGGAAGAAATCCACAGGCTGTCGATGCCGCGCGGCGGCTCGGTGTTGCCGATCCAGATGAGCCCCTTTAGTTCCTTGAGAGCATCGGGCGCCAGGTCGGTGCCCGCCTGTGCGACGACGAGGATTTTTTCGAGGCGCTCGTCTGTGCGCGTCTTCTGGAGCATTCGCACGGTTTTGAACGTAGGTGATGTGCTAATGTGCCGGGGATTGTCGATTTGGCGAAAGTATCCATCGGCGCCGCGAAGCGTGACTGGGTACGAGGTATGAAGGCTCGAGGCTACAAACGCGAGGGAAAGCTCCACCGTTATCCTCCAGGTTCCATCTACAGGCGCTTTTGACGGGGACAATTCTAACAGCTCTCGCGCTGCACCGTTGGCTAGGGGGCGGCGAATTAGTGAAGTGTCAGCTAACTTCGCATATTGGAGAGGTTGCACAAGGGGAGTGAGGCAAGTCTGGGCACAGGAGATGATGCAGGCTCTGAAACGCCTGATTAATCTGTAAATATCAGCTGAGAAGGCACTGTTCATTCGTTACGGAAAGAGGGAGAAATGCTCACTGAACGAGAGAACCTCGAAGAGGTAATCAAGCGTGGCAACCCCGAGCGCTTCGCCAATCAGTACGACGCGTTCGCCTTTGTGCGCAACCCGATTCTGAAATACCGCAACCAGGCAAAGCCGGGCGAGATCGATAAGATCAACGACTGGGGCTGCACGGTGTCGTGGCCAATCGGCCAGCCGGGTGCCTTTCCCAATCACCGCGAAGACCTTATCGTCATGCCCGACATCACGCACTGGAAAGAGACGGTCCACGCGCCCAAGAGCATCTACCCCGAAAGCGAGTGGGAAGAGTTCATCGAGCAGGCTGAGAAGATCGACCGCAAGAAGCAGTTCGTCACCGCGATGGAGCTGCCCGGCGTCTTCGAGCTGACCCACTACCTGGGCGAGATCACCCGCATCCTCGCGGACTTCTACGAGCATCCGCAGGAGATGAAGGACCTCATCAAGTACATCACCGAGTGGGAGCTCAACATCGCCGAGGGCATCTGCACCTACATCAAGCCAGACGCGATGTTCCACCACGACGACTGGGGCACCAACACCTCGACCTTCCTGGCGCCCGACATGTTCGCCGAGTTCTTCCTGGACTCCTACAAGCAGATTTACGGCTACTACCATGACCACGGCGTGAAGTACGTCGTGCACCACTCCGACTCGTATGCCGAGACGCTGGTTCCGTACATGATCGAAATGGGCATCAACGTCTGGCAGGGTGTCATGTCCACCAACGACATTCCCAAGATGATCGACCAGTACGGTGACAAGATCACCTTCATGGGCGGCGTCGACTCCACAATCGTCGACGTTCCCGACTGGAGCCCCGAGAAGATTCGTGCCCAGGTCAAGAAGACCTGCGACGAAAACGGCCCGCTGTCGTTCATCCCGTGCCAGACCCAGGGCCTGAACCTCTCGTCCTACCCCGAGGTTTACGGCGAGATTGGCAAGGCGATTTCCGAGTACAGCACCGAGTACTTCAAGACCTTCGACCGCAAGAACTTCAAGGACTTCTCCGCCGAGCAGGAAAAGATCGTCGTCGACACCGAGGCTAAGCCTGCCGAGAAGGCCGACGAGGCGCCCGAGGAAGGCGGCTCGATCTTCGACGAGATCTCCGAGGCGGTCCAGCACGGCAAGCGCAAGGACGTGAAGGCCCTCGTGCAGAAGGCCGTCGACGACGGCTGCAGCCCCGAGGACATCCTGAACAAGGGCCTCGTCGCGGCCATGTCCATCATCGGCGACAAGTTCTCCGCCGGCGAGGTCTTCGTCCCCGAGATGCTCATCGCCGCCCGCGCCATGGGCGCCGGCACCAAGGTGCTCAAGCCCTACCTGACCGAGGAGGGCGCCGAGCCCATCGGCAAGGCCGTCATCGGCACCGTCAAGGGCGATCAGCACGACATCGGCAAGAACCTCGTGCGCATGATGATCGAGGGCAAGGGCTTCGAGGTCACCGACCTCGGCACCGACGTCCCGGCCGAGACCTTCGTGAGCTTCCTGCAGGAGCACGACGACATCGACATCGTGTGCTGCTCCGCCCTGCTCACCACGACCGTTCCCGAGATCAACACGACCATCAAGGCGATCGAGGAGGCCGGCCTGCGCGACCAGGTCAAGATCATGATCGGCGGCGCGCCGGTCACCCAGGCCTACGCCGACGAGGTCGGCGCGGACGCCTACACCGAGGACGCCGGCCAGGCCGCCGTCCGCGCGGTGGAGCTGCTGTCCGAGAAGTAGAAACGAGCCGCAGCTCACGGCGTACGAGCCCCCGTGCTCTGAAGCCGCATAAGACAACACGTTGAAAGAGCCCCTCCTGTTCCCGCTTTGGCGACGGGAGGGGCTTTTCACATTTCGCAGCGCAAAGCTGCCCGGGCGCTATCCGCACATCACGAGAGAGAAGCATCGCAAATATGAGAATCGGCATCGGCATAGACACGGGCGGCACCTATACCGATGCCGTCGCATTTGACTTCGAGACGCGCGCGGTGCTTGCCAAGGGCAAGTCGCGCACGACGAAAGAGGACCTCACCCAGGGCATCTACAACGTGCTCTCGGGGCTGCCCGCCGAGCTGCGCGGCCAAGCCGAGTTCGTCGCGCTTTCGACGACCCTTGCCACCAACGCCTGCG
>CACZQA010000115.1 GCA_902783175.1 uncultured Coriobacteriaceae bacterium | reverse complement strand
GTTGCGAGGCGCGCAGAACGTCTTGGGTGTGTTCGATTCGCACACGTCTCCGCCAATCACTTGCTCTCATCACGAAGGGGCGGGCTCATTGTCACTACGGCAAGGATCCCGTCCCTTCGAGCTTTCCATCCGGGGGGCAATAGCTCCGAGATTACTCTTTGGGCGCAAAAAAGCGGCCACCGCAGGTTCGAGGGGAACACGCGGTGGCCGCACGTTTTTTGCTGGCGAGTTTTACTGGTTGCGGAAACGGGGGTCAAGCGCCACTTGGTCGAGCTTGGCCATGACGACGTCTTCCACCTCCATGACCATGGGGCACGATGGGTCGAGCTCCTCGCGGAACACGACGCGCTGGTAGCCGCCACAGTCGTCGCAGGTCAGCAGCCGGTGGGCAGAATCGCCCTCAAGGTTCTTGTAGTGCAGCTTGTTCTGGTTGGTCGAGCCGCACGCGCCGCAGCGCACGCGCTCGTACTCCCACTGGTGCCCGCACATCGAGCAGTACTGCTCGCGGCCGCGCCCGTCGGAGCCGGCGCCCGCACCCACCCACGAAGCGGTGGACGGGGTGCCGCAGATGGGGCAGTCCACGGGGTGGACGCGCCCGGGCTCGTCTTCCGGCTTGCCCTTGCGGGCGGCCTTGGCGACGAGCTCGGCGGCGGGCTGCAGATGCGCGCGCAGCGCGAACGCCGGCACCATCATGAACACGTTGGCGGGCAGGTCGTCGGGGACGTCCAGCTCCGAGATGCTCTGGAGCATGCGCTCGATGAAGAGCGCGGGGTCCGAGCCGGCAAGGGCGAGGTCGGCGCGCTCGACGAACATGGACCAGTCGTAGGCGGCAAGTGCCTGCGCTGCCTCGTCGGCAAGGCCGGCCTCGGATGCCAGGTACGCGGCGAGCAGCTCGCAGGTCTTCTGGAATTCGGCAGCGTCTAACGTCACCGGTGCCTTCGAGAAGACGGGAGCGTTGTCGCGATAGAGCTCGAACGCCTCGGGTGCCGCGGGCACCTCGTAGCCGTCAGATGCGGCTACGAGGTCGGCCCGCTGCTGCTGGATGTCAAACAAGCCCTCGAAGAACCGCAGGCGTGCGGCGTCGGAGCGCGAGGCGCCCTTCGCGTACGCGTCCACGGCAGTATGCACGAGCTTGAGATCCATCTGCTACTTTTCCTCCTCGACGTTGCCTTCTTCGATTTCCTTGCGGGCCCAGAAGCCCCAGTGGTACAGGGCGTCGGACTCGGGAATCTTGCCGTCTTTCCACATGACGCGCGCCATGCCGCGGTACGGCTGGAACACGCCCGCGCCCAGGTAGATGTGCGCCAGGCCGAACACGATCAGCAAGATGAACCCAAGGTCGTGCAGAAGACGCATGACCATGATGGCCCCGGCACCCGCATGCCAGACGCTCGTGCCCAGCCAGAGCACGACGCCGGAGACGGCCATGAGCAGGCCGCACAAGATCATGAACCCGTCGGCCACGGCCTGACCGGACTTGACCTCGTCCTGGTCGGGCATGTGGACCTTCTTGGGGCCGAGCATGTAGGGCACGAACTTCTTCATGAACTCGAAGTCCTCGGGCGTCCACTTCTTGAAGTACTTCTTGCAAAACGCCTTGAAGCCCTGGGGGGCAGTGATCGCGCTGATGACCGGCACCAGGATGAAGATGGCGCCGACGATGCGGTGGCTGACGCGCATGGCCTGGGAAACGCCCGGGAAGGCGTTGGCCAGCGCCGGCACGAACACGAACAGGCCGGAAATCGCAAGCCAGATGCAGGCGATCGCCACGACGCCATGCGTGAAGCGGGTCTGCTTGGAATGACGTGGGATGACGCGGTCGGGATACTTCTTGTCTGCCATTATCGCTCACCTGCTTCCTTGTCGATGTGCCTGACAACTTCGCCGGTGTCGACGTCGACCTCGTCGTGCGTCTTCTCGTCGTAGTACATCTGGTCGCGCTTGTAGCCCCTGCCGGTCAGGTACGAGATGCCGAGGCCTGCCGCAACGCCGACGGCGGCGACTCCCGCCAGCGGCTTCGCGACGTTCTCGACCGCCGTGAGGACGTTGCCCTCGGGGTGCTCGACGTAGCTCGGGTACATGGAGATGTCGTACTTGAGCGCTGCGATGCAGTGCAGGCCGCCCATTTCGTCCTTGCCGTACACACGCGCCTTGTCGAAGCCCTTCTGCTTGAGCCACTCGACGCGCTTCTCGGCGCGCTCGAGCATCTCGTCGCGGGGGCCGAACTGCAAAGCGCCCGGCTGGCAGGTGTGCACGCATGCGGGTTCCATGTCGTGCGCGATGCGGTCGGGGCAGCCCGTGCACTTGTTGATCTTGATGTCCGCACCCGAGATGCCGATGCCGGTGTGGCGCGGGACATCGTAGGGGCAGGCGCTGCGGCAGTACTGGCAGCCGATGCACTTGTCGCGGTCGAAGGTGACGAAACCCGTCTCGTCGTGCTGCAGGCAGCCCGACGGGCACACCTTGACGCACTCGGCGTCGGTGCAGTGCTGGCAGGCGCGCTGCCCGAACGCCCAGTCGATGAAGTAGCGCGAGCCGTCGCGCTTCTTTTCTCTGAACGTCACGATGCGGCGCGTGTTCTCGTTGATGTCGGGCGGGTTTTGGTACGTGCCCTTGAACTCCACTTCATCGGAGTAGATGGGGGAGGGCAGTTCGTTCCACGTCTTGCACGCGACTTGGCAGCCGCGGCAGCCCGTGCACTTGGACGAATCGAAATAGATTGCGTATTCAGTCATGCGTATCCCTCCTCCTTATGCTTTCTCGATGTTCACGAGGAACGCCTTGGATTCCTGAATGAAGCTGTTGGGGTCGCCGACGTTCGGGATGAGCTCGTTGGTGAGGTCACCCTTGGCAAACGGGTGCGCGAAGCCCCAGCTGTGGACCATGCCGACGGTGTACATCGTGCGGCCGTTGACCGTGAGCGGGGAGAGGCGGTCGGTGACCATCGCCTGCATGACGATGGAGCTGCGCGCGTTGGTGATGCGCACCTTGTCGCCGTTGCCGATGCCCTTCTCGTTGGCGAGCTCGGTCGGGATCTCGATGTACTGATGCGGAAGCATCTCGTTGATGGCGGGGCAGCCGTGGGTCTCCTGGCCCGTCGACCAGTGCTCGGTCGGGGAGTAGGTGGTGGCCACGTAGGGGTACTCGTCGCTCGACGACGTGTTGTCCTTGATCGACGGATCGTCGGTGAACAGCATCGTCGGGTTGGAGCCCGCGCCGTTGAACGGGTTTTTGGCCGCCGTCTCGTACGGCTCGTAATGCTCGGGGATGGGCATGTCGTTCATCGCGTTGCTGAACAGGCAGGCGTTTTGCTCCCAGCGCATCATGAATGCCTTGTTGTTGGGCGGGACGGGCGTGGAGGTTCCGTCGGGGTTCGCCTTGGCAGCGACAAAGTCGGGCACGTCGTTCGTGACCCACTTCTCGCCGTTCCACTCGACGAGCACCTTGTCGGGGTTCCACGGCTTGCCGTTCATGTCGCACGAAGCGCGGTTGTACAGGATGCGGCGGTTGGCCGGCCAGCTGAAGCCGAACTTCGGGAACAGGTAGTTGTTGCCCGGGTCGTCCAGGCCGCGGCGTCCGCAACCCTGCTGCGCGGGGTCGAGCGGAGCGGCTGCGTTGCCGTAGTAGCCGGTGTAGATCCACACGGCGCTTGCGGTCGAGCCGTCCGCCTTGAGCTTGGAGAACGCATCGAGCAGCTTGGGCGTGTTGTTCTTGAAGTCGTCCGTCGCCCCGTCGGTCGAGTAGCCGTTGAGCTCCCATGCGACCTTGCGCATGTCGGGCTTGCCGTCGTCGCCCTCGTAGTCCCACTTGGCGTTCAAGATGGGCTCGGGGAAGACGCCGCCTTCCTTCTCGTAGAGCTCGCGGACCTTCTTCTGCATGAGGTAGATGATCTCGAGGTCGGACTTGGTGTCACCGGCGGGCTTGGAGGCCTGCTGGCGCCACTGCATGACGCGGCCGGACTGCACGACGGTGCCGCTCTTCTCCAGCAGCGATGCGCAGGGGAGGAAGTAGCATTCGGTCTTGATGTCCTTGGCATGGTCCTTCATGTCCGGGGCGTCCCAGAACGAGGCGGTCTCGGTCATGAACATGTCGTTGAACACGAGCCAGTCGAGGTTTTCCATCACGCCGCGTGTGTACTTGGCGTTGGCGTGAGACTGGATGGGGTTTTGGCCCCAGAAGAAGTAGCCCTTGATGACGCCTTTCTCGATGAGGTGGAAGACGTTGGTGAGGGAGCGCGACTTGGGGTCGTCGACCTTGGGCAGCCAGTTGTAGCCGTAGTCGTTTTCGGCCGTCGCGTTCTCGCCGAAGAAGGACTTGAGGTAGGAGACCAGGAACTTGGGCTTGTTTGCCCAGTAGCCGTCTGCCGGCGTGTTGGCCGCGCAGTAGTCGCCGATGGTCTTGTCGCGTGCCGCCTGCGGCCACTGCAGGTAGCCGGGCATGTCGCCCGGTGCGAGGCACAGGTCGGTTGCACCCTGGACGTTGGGCTCGCCGCGGAGTGCGGCAACCTGTCCGCCGGGGATGCCGACGTTGCCGAGCAGCAGCTGGATGATGGCCATCATGCGGATGTTGCCGGTGCCGGAGCTGTGCTGGGTCTGGCCGAGTGCGTACAGGATGGTGCCCGCCTTGCCGACCTCGCCGGTTGCGGTGTAGGTCTTGTAGACGAGCTCGAGCGTCTCTTTGTCCATGCCGCACGTGTCGGCTACGGTATCCATGTCGTAGCGCGAGTAGTGCTTCTTCATGATCTGGTAGACGCAGTTCGGGTCCTGGAGCGTCGGGTCTTTCTTCGGGTTCTTGAGCGTTGGTGTCTTGAAGCTCGGCACGCCGGGCTCCTTGGTCCAGCTGTAGGCGCCGCTCTTCGAGGTGTCCCACTGGCTCTCGGACTCGACCTGGTAGCCCCATGTCTTCTTCTCGTAGCTGCGCTTCTCGGCGTTCCAGCCGGTAAACGTGCCCGTCTCGACGTCGAAGTTGAACTCGGGGTCGATCAGGTACGAGGCGTTGGTGTAGTTCACCACGTACTCGCGCTGAATCAGGTCGTTTTCGAGGATGTAGTTGACCATGCCGCCGTAGAACGCGATATCGGTGCCAGGGCGGATGGGGCAGTAGATGTCTGCCTGTGCCGCCGTGCGCGTGAAGCGCGGGTCGACGACGATCCACTTCGCGCCCTTGTCGACGGCGCGGTGCACCCACTTCATGGAAATGGGGTGGCATTCTGCATGATTGGAGCCGCACGTCAGCAAGACGTCAGCGTTGGCGAGGTCGCCCCACTGACCGGTCATTGCGCCGCGGCCGAATGTTGGTCCCAGACCGGAAACCGTTGACGAGTGTCAAACACGCGCCTGACAGTCAAGGGTGATCGATCCGAGCTCCCTGATGAACTTCTGGATGAAGTAGTCCTCTTCAATGGTGCAGGCAGAGCCGCCCAGCTGCGCGATGGCCTGGGTGCGGTTTACCTCGACGCCGTTTGCGTCGTAGCGCTCGAAGGTCGCGTCGCGCGTGTCCTTCACGTGGCGGGCGATTTCCTCCATGGCGTCGTCCCACGAGATGTCTTCCCACTGGGAAGAGCCCGGGCGGCGGACCTTGGGGCTGTAGATGCGGCTCGCGTTGGGAACGAGCTCGCCCGTCTTCGGGTCCACGTACTCCTCGAGCTGCATCTCTGCGGCACCCTTCGGGCACAGGCCACCTTCGCTCACGAAGTGGTCGGGGTCGCCTTCGACGTTAACAATCTTGCCATCTCGAACCGATGCGAGGAACCCGCAGCCGCCTGCGCAGTAGCCGCAGATGCTGGTGAACTCCTGGGTGTTCTCGAGCTTCCACTCCTTCAGGTTGTCGAGCGCGAATGCCTTGGACTCGCCGGACAGCTCGAATGCCATCGAACCCGCGAACGCAAGGCCGCATGCCTTGAGGAAGCTTCGCCTTGATAGCTCCATGTAACGCCTCCTTTCCTCTCTGCATTGATCAGGTTGCCACACGGTTTGCGGCAGTTTTTCAACCTAAAGGTGAGTTTGACGTGTTCGGTGCATACGCGTATATCCTCGATTTCCCCATCGCAGGGTGAACGGTCGATATTCTCGATGGATGCCGATTGCGCATAAGTGCAGTTAAACAGGGGGCTAATATGCGGGCGCGCGGATACTGGCGGCGTGCGGCCCCGACGCCACTGAGGGTTGGCACTGCCAGAGATATCTGGCGTCTGCCACCCAGCTCTGGCACTGCCAGCGATTTCTGGCGTCGAACGGGCTCTCGCCACCCAG
>CACZQA010000114.1 GCA_902783175.1 uncultured Coriobacteriaceae bacterium | reverse complement strand
GGATGGGGATGGAATACCGGCCACGCCTGGCACTACGCGCCGCCTGCTCGAGCCGGGAAGGTTCGAGCATGTCCACGAAACGCAGACGGTCGTCGGGATGCACTTCGTCGAGGCCCCTCAGGCTCGAGGTGGGCACCGTCTCGCCCGGACGCTCGCCTTCGAGAGACGAGAACAGCACGGTGACCTTCGCGGCCTGCGGATCGATGAGGTATACGCCGTCGAATCCATCCGAGACGCCGAGCAGCAGCGCCTCTTTCCTGTCCTGATACTGGCGCTCGCCCATGATGTCGGTGCAGTCGACGAGCTGTATGCGCCTGCCGGCATGGTCCGCGAGCGTGCGCACCTCGAAGCGGAAGCGGCCGGCGGCGACGCTCGCGTGAAACGACTCGGGTGATTTCGAGGAAGCGGCGCAATCGGCAGCGGCGCGCAGCTTCGCGCCGAACCCCGTCGAGTCGTCGTTTGCCAAGCGCACGTACTCTACGGGAAGCAGGTCCGGGTCGTCGTCTTGCAGCTTGCGAATGAAGGCGTCGTTGGCATACAGCGGGTCGAACCGCTCGCCGTCGTCATAGAGCAGCGCCTGCAGCCGGGAGGGCGTAAGCTGGACAAGCCCCGCCTGGTCGTGCAGGAAACGGTCCGCCCGGTGCTCGAGCTGAATATGCGACAGCTCCATCCAGCGGGCAAGGCGACGAGCGGGCTGGGGCCTTCCATAGTAGAACCCCTGCAGATACTCGCAGCCGATGGAGCGCAGGAACATTGCCTGCGCCTTGGTCTCGACTCCCTCCGCGAGCGTGTGCATGCCCAGCTCCTTGGCCATCGTCACGATGGCGGTGACGACCTCGCGCGTCTTCACGTCGAAGTCCTCCATGAAGGCCATGTCGAGCTTGATTTCGTTGAACTCGAACATCCTGAGAGCGTTGAGCGACGAGTAGGCGCTGCCGAAATCGTCCATGAGCACCTCGTGCCCCGCTGCGCGGAAGCGCCTCACCGCCTCTGCGACGGCAATGGGATCGCGCATGGCGGCGGTCTCGGTGATCTCGATCGAGATGAGGTCGGCATCCAACCCAAAAGACTCGACGCACGACGTGATGATCGACACCGGGTCATTCGAGGTGAAATCGACACGAGAGATATTGATGGAGATCGGCACGGCCTCGTGCCCCAGGCCGACCCACGCCGCGATCGACGAGCAGGCATGCTCGACGACGAACCTGTCGACCTTGTAGACCAGGCGTTTCTCCTCGAGCACGGGGATGAAGCGGCTCGGGGAGATCATGCCGTACTCCTGGTCGTTCCAGCGTGCGAGCGCCTCGAAGCTGCTGACCTCCTCCGTCATTGTCCGGATGACGGGCTGGTACCACACCTCGAGGTGCCCGTTCTCTATCGCGCTGTCGATATGCTCCACTATGTAGACGTCGAGCCGGAGTTCCTCGGAGAGCTCTTCGGAATAGACGTTTACAAACCTGCGGCCGTCTCCACCGACCGCATCGCAGGCGACCTTGGCGCGGTCGAGAGCGACCGCGGCGGTCACCTCTTCAGACCCTACCGTGTAGATGCCCGCCTCCACGCGCACGGTGTACCCCTCGCGCAGGTTCAACGCTCGCTCGTGCAGCTCGCGGCAGCGGTCCTCGACATCGTCTCCGCAGTAGAACACGGCAAACTGGTCGGCGTAGATCCGCGCGCACGATTCCGTCTGAAAGACGCTCGTCATGAGGCCGCCGAGGTCGTGGAGCAGCGCGTTGCCGGCGTCTTGCCCATAGGCCTCGTTGAAGTCCCTGAAGCGCACGATCTGGAGGTAGCAGACGCTGCAGCGTCCGTGGCAGCACTCTCCGTCTGCCTGAAGGCCCATGAGGTCGTGGTAGCGCCGCATCAGGTAGGTGCGGTTGTGGAGGCCGCTGATGGGGTCGAAGATCAAGACATCGGCGCTCTCGTCCAAGATGCTGATGTAGAGCGCATAGACCTTCCCATAGCGCTCGTCATCCATGTACATGCCGCTGTCGACGACGTTGCGGCGCGTACCCGTC
>CACZQA010000113.1 GCA_902783175.1 uncultured Coriobacteriaceae bacterium | reverse complement strand
CCGCTCGCGTACAGGGCATCTGCCGCGCGGCGCCGCAGGTCGCTCGCCGTCTTGAGGGCGAAGCGGTCCATGACGGCGTCGCGGGCAGACGCCGAGAGCTGCTTTGCGCAGTAGCACGCGAAGAAGAGCGCGACGAGCGCCAGCTGGTCGGAGAACCCTGCGCCGTGCCACAGGGCCTCGACGGCGATGGCAAGGCCGAGCGCCTCGCCGACGGTGAGGACGGCGTCGAGCGCGGCGAACGCGTAGCAGGCGCCCAGCGCACCCCGCGCGCCGGGCAAAGACGTGACGTTTCGGTCGATCATTGCCAAGTTGACCACCCCGGTCTGTTCCAAGTCGGACGGGAGCTGATAGTGATAATGAAAATGATTCCTAAAAAGAAGTCCGTCAAAGGAGCATTCTGAACCAAATCAATCTATAATTAAACCCGTATTGCTCATAGACGTGCAATGTTTTAAGAGGAGAGGAAAGGAGGGGCGCGTATGGATGCTGTTCTCTTGGCGCGAATCCAGTTCGCGGCAACTGCGCTGTACCATTATTTGTTCGTACCGCTCTCCGTCGGCTTCGGCCTGGTCTTGGCCGTTTTGCTGACAAAGGCCTACAAAAGTGGAGACCCGCACGACGAGGCGCTCGCAGATTTCTGGGTGCGCCTGTTCACGGGGACGTTTGCCGTCGGCGTCGCCACGGGCATCACGATGGAGTTCTCGTTCGGCACCAACTGGGCTGACTACTCGAGGTTCGTGGGCGACATCTTCGGCGCGCCGCTGGCCGCCGAGGCGCTGTTCGCGTTCTTCCTGGAGTCGAGCTTCCTCGGCATCTTGCTGTTCGGCAAGAAGAAGGTCGGGCGCAAGGCCTACATGGTGAGCGGCTGGCTCGTCTGGTTTGGCTCGTGCCTGTCGTGCCTGTGGATCATCATCGCCAATTCCTGGATGCAGACGCCCGCGGGCTATACGGTAGAGTCCACCTCCGCCGGTTCGAAGGCGGTGCTCACCGACTTCTTTGCGGCGGCGCTCAACTTCTCGACGCTGCAGCGCTTCTGCCACGTCGTGCTCGCGCTGCTCATCACCGGCGCGCTCGTGGCCATTGCGGTCGCTGCCTACTACAAGCTCAAGGGCCGCAACGAGGAGTTCGGCCACAAGCTGCTCAAGACCGGCTTCATCATCGCCGTCGTGTGCACCGTGCTCATGATGCCGGCAGCCCACCAGCAGGCAGCCGAGGTCGCCGAGCAGCAGCCCGCCAAGCTCGCCGCCATGGAGGGGCAGTGGGAGAGCGGCCCTGCCGAGATGTCCTTCTTCGGCTGGGTTGACGAGGCAAGCGGCACGACGGTCACCGTCGGCATCCCGGGCCTCACGTCGTGGCTCGCCTCTGGCAGCTTCGACACGGTATACCCCGGCCTGAACGACTTCGGCCCCGATTACTACACCGGCAACGTCAACGCGATCTACCAGAGCTACCACATCATGCTGTACATGTACGGCATCGTGATCATCGTGCTCATCCTGTCCGCGCTCGTGCTCGCGGGCAAGGTCAAGGGCAAGTGGGCGCTTCGCATCATGCTGTTCGGGTGGCTGGCGTCTCTGCTCGCCATCGAGTTTGGCTGGCTCGTTGCCGAGCTCGGCAGGCAGCCGTGGATCGTCTACGGCGAGCTGCTCACGGCCGATGCGACCTCGCTTGCGGTCACGCCCGTCATGCTCGTCATCACGCTGCTGCTCTTCCTCGTGATCTACGTGATGATCTACTTCTTCTGGCTGCGCGCCAGCTTCCGCATCATCAAGAAGGGTCCCGAGGCGTATCTGCCTGCAAACAACGATGAGGAGGTGCAGAAATGATGACCGCTCTTGGAATTCTGTGGTACGTCCTCATCTGCGTCCTCATGATCGGGTACTTCGTGCTCGACGGCTTTGACCTGGGCGTCGGCGTGCTCTACCCGTTCATCGCAAAAGACGAGAAGTCCAAAGGCGTGTTGCGCCGCGCCATCGGGCCCGTCTGGGACGGCAACGAGGTCTGGCTGCTCACGGCGGGCGGCGCTTTGTTCGCGGCGTTCGCCCCGGCGTATGCCACGAGCTTCTCGGGCTTCTACCTGGCCATCATGCTCGTGCTGTTCGGGCTCATCCTGCGCGCCGTGTCCGTCGAGTTCCGTGCGCACGAGACCAGCAACCTCGCGCTGTGGGACGCGCTGTTCTTCATCGGCAGCCTGCTGCCCGCGCTGCTGTTCGGCGTGGCAGTCGGCAACGTCGTGGAAGGGCTCCCGCTCAACGCCAATGGCGACTACACGGGCAGCTTTTTCGCCCTGCTCAACCCGTTCGCGCTGCTGTGCGGCGTGCTCGGCCTCGTGACCATGCTCACCCAGGGCGCCTCCTGGCTGTCGCTCAAGGCCGAGCTCGGAAGCGAGCTGCGCGCAAAGGCGGCTGCCCTGCGCGGCAAGCTCTCGCTCGTCAGCGTCGTCGTGTTCCTGATTGTCACGGTCATGTTCTTTGCCGGCGTGCAGCCCGGTGCCTCGTATGAGGTGGGGAGCATGGAGCTCGGTTGCGCGGGCGCGGCGATCTACCTGGTCGCGATGTGCGTCATGCAGTTTGCCTGCAAGCCCGAAAACGACAAGAAGGACCTGGTCGCGCATCTGCTCGTGAGCTTGAGCGCTGCTGCGCTCATCATTGTCCTGGGCGCGACGCTGTTCCCGAACCTGATCCCCGCGCTCGACCCGGCGCTGTCGATCAACATCGCCAACGCCGCCTCGAGCGATACGGCGCTCACCGCCATGACGATCATCGCCTGCATCGGCGTGCCCATCATGCTGGTCTATCACGTGATCGTCTACCGGACCTTCCGCGGCCGCATCAGCTAGCGCTCGGAACACACGCGTCTTCTCGCAGCCACCGGTCCCATTCGCCGGTGGCTGCATTTTTTGGCACGAGGGGCCGTGGGTATCGTGTCACTTTGGCACGAAGGGACACCCCGCTTTCAGGTTAATTTAAGCTAACTTATCGGCTCGAATGTGCTGGACCTCTGCTATCATTACAGTACTGAACGTAGCAACATGATTCCGGCAGCGTACGTTTAGAGGCGTGAGAAGAACGTCGTCTAAGCGTGCAGTGCGCCCGTATCTCCCAGACTGCCTTCTCGCGTCTCAAGCTATGCAAGAGAGGCGGTCCCAATGCCAAGAACAATGCGAATCCACAGTGCGACGGACGTGTACCATGTCTGCAATCGAGGCGTGCAGAAGCGCCGGATATTCGATGACGACATCGACCGGAAACGCTTTGTCACCTATATGCGCCAATCTCTCGAAGGGCTCGATGGCTGCATCCTCGCCTGGTGTCTCATGGGCAATCACTTTCATCTTGTCGTGCAGATGGAGTTCGAGGAGCTCGCGGCTTTCATGTCGCGTCTGACCGGTGCATATGCAACGTATTACAACCTGCGGCACAATCGAAGCGGGTACCTGTTCCAGGGAAGGTACAAAAGCCAGCCCATCGAAGACGAGGCGTACCTGATCTGCGCGGTGACGTACGTGCACCAAAATCCCGCAAAGGCGAATATCTGCCCCGCGAATCAATACCGGTGGAGCAGCTACGCCGAATACGTCGGCACTCCCGACCTTGTCGACGTTGAGTTGGTGTTGGGGGCGTTCGGGTCGAGAGATGCGTTTGTGAGGCAGCACGAGACGCCCGTGCAAGACGACAAGCTCCTCGACGTGGACAATGGATGGCGGATGAGCGAGTCTGAATCGCTGAAAGTTGCGCGGAAGCTGGTTGGAGAGCACGAGCTCGCTCAAGTGAAGGAATACCCGAGACGACGCCGCGATGCTGTCGTGGAGCGTCTCCTGCAGGCGAACATCTCCGCGGGCGTCATCAGTAAGATGACGGGAATCTCGAAGTCGACGGTCGCCCGCATCGCAAGAAAATGACACGATACCCACGGCCCCTCGTGTCAAAATGAACCGATACCCACGGCCCCTCGTGTCAAAGGAGAAGGAGAAGCAATGCTGTTTATCGAATACCCCAAGTGCTCTACCTGCAAGAAGGCCAAGAAGTGGCTCGACGGGCATGGGGTCGACTACGTCGACCGCGACATCAAGCTCGACAATCCGACCGCAGGCGAGCTCCGTGCGTGGCATGCCGCCTCGGGCCTCGACCGCAAGAGGTTCGTGAACACCTCTGGCATGATCTACCGCCAGATGGGCCTGAAGGACAAACTGCCGCAGATGTCCGATGACGAGCTTTTCGCGCTGCTCGCGACAGACGGAATGCTGGTCAAGCGCCCGCTCATCATCGACGAGGACCGCGGCATCTACTTGAGCGGATTTCGCGAGGAGGAGTGGGAGCAGGCGCTCCTGTAAGACAGCTTCTCATAGCTGCTCGTGAGCATCTTGTGGAGTGAGCGCCCCCTCGGTAACGGGCGCGTGACGGCTTTCCTTCCCAGGTGTATCCCCCTCTACACTGGTCGTGCTCCGGGGGAGTAGCGGCGTCCCATCGCGGACGTGGCAAAGCCATCATCATGGTGCATTCGCGCCTGGTTCGTCTTAAACGTCGAGACCCGCAGCACAAGCCGACGAGACTTGCGCTGCGGGTCTCGTGCTATCTGCAGACCAGACGGATTGAGGAGAAATGGACCTTTCGATTTTCGCATCGCCCGAATCTTGGGCAACCCTAACCACGCTTCTGTTCCTCGAGCTCGCGCTCGGCGTCGACAACCTCGTGTTCATCAGCATCACCTCCGAGCGGCTCCCCAAGGACAAGCAGCATCTCGGCCGTCGCCTCGGCCTGGCCGGCGCGCTCGCGACCCGCATCGTCTTGCTGCTGTTTGCTTCCGCGCTGGTGCACATGACCGCCCCGCTCTTCACGCTCTCGCTCGGACCCCTTGCGCACGGGTTCTCGGTGCGCGATGTCGTCTTGCTTATCGGCGGCGGGTACCTCGTCTACAAGGGCGTCTCCGAGATTCGCGAGACGAGCGCCGACGCCGGCGAGCGCCAGGCGTCAGGCGCTTCCCCACATAAGGGCATCGGCCTTGCTCAGGCCGTCGTCACGATCGCGGCCATGGACGTCGTGTTCTCGATCGATTCGGTCATCACGGCAGTGGGCCTTGCCGACCAGCTCGCGATTATCGTCATCGCGGTCATCGTCGCCATCCTGCTGATGATGCTGTTCGTCGACCAGATCTCGCGCTTTGTCACGGAGAACCCCGGGATTAAGCTGCTCGCCCTCGTGTTCATGACAGCCATTGGCGCCCTGCTCGTCGCCGAGAGCATCGGCTTGGGGACGGGTGTCGAGGTTGGCAGCATCGACCTCGAGAAGGCGGTCGTCTACGCCGGTCTTGCGGTCGCCATGGTCGTCGAGCTCGCAAAGATCCGCTCTCGCAAGAATGGTGGGATAAGGGAGTAAGCTGCCGAAGGAGTTCTAGAATGAGCTCTAGAATGTTTGAATTACAACAGTCAATGCGGCAGCCTGCATGCGATAGTGGCACCGTCAACTAATGCCATAGTTCGATCGTTCGAAAAGGCCCCTTTCACGCAGGGGCCTTTTCGCGTCTTTTGGCACGAGGGGCCGTGGGTATCGTCTCACTTTGGCACGATACCCACGGCCCCTCGTGCCACCTCGTGCCATACGCGTCTCGCGCGTGGCGGCGTTTGCTATACAATGCGCTGAGCACACGCGCAAGAAAGCGTGGCAACACCAACACATGAAAACGCGAGGAGAAGCAGCCAGCATGAGACCATTGACGCTCCGAGACATCATCGGCCCCATCATGGTCGGGCCTTCCTCGTCGCACACGGCCGGCGCGCTCCACGTCGCCGCGATGGTGCGCAGCCTCCTCGACGGCGAGCCACGGCACGTGCGCTTCACGCTCTACGGCTCCTTCGCGCGCACGGGCAGCGGGCACGGCACCGACAAGGCGCTGGTCGCCGGCATCCTCGGCCTGCATTCCGATGACACGCGCATCCGCCAGTCGTTCGAGCTCGCGCAAGAAGCCGGGGTCGCCATCGAGTTCGAGAACGATTACGACACCGATGCGGGGCACCCCAACACGGTCGACATCTGGGCGGAGTCAGAGCGGGGCTCTGCCGTCGAGGCGCGCGGCGTGTCGATTGGCGGGGGAGCTGCCAAGCTCACGCGCATCAACGGCATCGACGTGGACGTGACGGGGGAGTTCAACTCGATGATCGTGCATCAGGTCGACGTCCCCGGCATCCTCTCGCATATCTCGGGGTGCCTGGCAGGCCATGGCATCAACATCGCGACGATGACGCTTCACCGCACCGCGAAGCGCGCGGACGCGTTCACCGTGCTGCAGATCGACGACCCGGTGTGCCCGGAGGTCGCCGACGAGATCCTCTCGCACCCGTCCATCAAGAGCGTGCGCCTCATCCCGGCAGACAGCCTCGGGCGCTCGTTCGCCAGCGAGCCCACGTTCGACCGTGCGGCGGCAGAGGACCGCTTCCAGGAGGTCGATTTTGCTCGTGCCGCCGAGCTGCTCGCGTACTGCACGCAGCATGGCCTGGCGCTCTCAGAAGGTTTCATGGCGCGCGAGCGTGCCTGGCTCGCGACTCAGGGCGCGGATGCCGAGGTCGCGGAGCGCTATCTGCGCCGGGTGCTCGAGGTGATGCGCGCCTCGACTGTGCCCGATTCTGAGGAAAAGCCGCTCGGCGGTCTTATCGGCGGCGAGTCGGAAAAGCTGCGCGCACTTGCCGAGGCGCACGCAGGCGTCTGCGACGAGCAGACCGCCCTTCTGAGCGCGAACGCGATGGGCGTCCTCGAGACGAACGCGTCGATGGGCCGGATCGTGGCGGCCCCCACGGCGGGGGCGTCTGGCGTGCTCCCCGCCGTGCTGTTCACGCTGCAGGAGACGAAGGGGTACTCGGATGACGAGCTGTGCCGCGCGCTCGAGAGCGCGGCGGCGAT
>CACZQA010000112.1 GCA_902783175.1 uncultured Coriobacteriaceae bacterium | reverse complement strand
GCCTGGGCAAACAGCTTGCGCAGCGGCCAGTCCGTCTCGGGCGAGAGCTCCGCGATGAAGCCGGCGAGGCCCGCGGGCATGCTCTGGAGCGCCGCGACGAGGATGCGCCAGAGCGCGGCGAGCGCCTCGGTGTCGTCGGTTGCGCGGTGGGTCGATGGATGCGCGCCAAAGGCGGCAGCGAGGTCCACGAGCCGGTGGCTCTTCAGACGCGGCAGCAGAATCTGGGACAGCGCGAGCGTGTCGATCCATGCGCCGGGAAGCGCTCCGGGCTCGGCGCGCCGCATGACGAAGCCGCGATCGAACGGCGCGTTGTGCGCGACGAGGTCGCACCCTTCCGCGAACTGCGCGAACGCCGCCACGGCCTCCCGCGGAGATGGGGCGTCTGCGATGTCGGCGTTCGTGATGCCGGTGAGCTCGGTGATCTCTTCGGGGATGGAGCACCCGGGGTTCACGAAGGTCTGGAAGCGCTCCACGATATTGGGGCCGTTCATGCGCAGTGCCGCAATCTCGATGAGCGAGCAGTACGCGGGGTCGAGCCCCGTGGTCTCGGTATCGACGACTACAACGTCGTCTTCTATGAGCGAAAGCGTCGCGTCGTGGGAGGCTTCGGCAAGCGCATGGTAGCGTGCGCGGACATCCTCGTCCGTGCCCGGGATGAGCAGCGCGTCGAGCGCGGCGTGTGGTTGTGTTTGTTCGTCTGCGTGTGACATATGCGAAGCCTACCATTATGCAGCGACAGGGAATGGGTCATGTGTAATGTTTTGGCAACCAAGCCGCCCGCGGCGCCCGCGTGGTGTTACCCTTCTGACAAATTTGAACACAGGAGCCACCATGCCAAAAAACGACATCGCCTACTACGCCACCTACTGCAAGCTCGACGAGACGAGCGGAGATTCCGGCATCATCGTCGACGGCAACATGATGAGCGTCGGCACCGAGCTCGAGCTCACGCCGCAGCTGCACGTGACCGAGCGCGGGAAGGAGATTCCGCGAGTCGTGCTGGGCAAGGGCAAGCGCGCGGCCGGCTTCATCCCCGACAACGTGTTCAAGGCGCATGTCAAAGACGCGCTCGACAACGGCTGGACCGTGCGGGCCGTCGTCGCCGCCGTTGCCTACAACAGGCTCGAGGACAAGTACTGGGGCGAGGTCGCCATCTTCTGCTACGACGATTCCCACAAAGACGCCTTCGACGCCTTCGTGCACAACATTTCCAAGCGCATCGCGCAGGGCGAACACCCGGCGGTCGCGCTTTCCGCCAAGGAGCTCGAGCGCGTCGTGGAATCGGACGGGAAGTGGTGCGGCACCCAGAAGGTGCAGCTCGAGGACCTTCCCAAGGGCAGCGTGTGGTACAAGACCAAGCAGACCGTGACCGAGAAGGCGGCGTTCAGCGCCGCTTCGGGAAACAAGGGCTGCTATTTCGGCTTCGTCGCCGTCGTTGTGGTAGTTTTGCTTCTTGTCTATTTTCTATTTATTAGATAGAGCATACAATTTTCATCGATTCGTTTTCGTTTCTAAGGTGATCAATGTTAACTGAGCGTCTCATCTCCACCGGGGTCCGCATCTTGGGATCGCGTTGCCTTGACCTTTCTCCCAGCAAAACCGACGTACTGCCCGGCCCCAAGCCCGGCGAGCACTACATGCTCTACGCGCACGTGCCGTTCTGCGAGCGCCTGTGCCCGTACTGCTCGTTCAACCGCTTCCCGTTCTCGGAGGGCAAGGCCCACAAGTACTTTGCCAACCTGCGCAAAGAGATGATGATGCTCAAGGACATGGGCTACGACTTCGAGAGCATGTACGTGGGCGGCGGAACCCCCACCATCCTCATCGACGAGCTCGTCGACACGATTAACCTGGCAAAGGAGAACTTCTCCATCTCCGACGTCTCTTCCGAGACCAACCCCAATCACCTCGTCGACGAGTACGTCGAGAAGCTCGACGGCGTGGTGGACCGCCTGTCCGTGGGCGTGCAGAGCTTCGACAACGGCCTGCTCAAGCAGATGGACCGCTACGACAAATACGGCAGCGCCGAGCAGATCCTCGAGCGCATCCGCAACGTGGCGGACGCGATAGTGTTCAAATCGCTCAACGTGGACATGATGTACAACTTCCCGGCACAGACCGAGGAGATGCTGCGCCACGACCTCGACACGATCAAGCTCACGCACTGCAACCAGACCACGTTCTACCCGCTCATGGCCTCGCCTTCGGTCGAGCGCTCGCTCGAGCGCACGGTGGGCAAGGTCGACTACGAGCGCGAGCAGCGCTTCTACGACATCATCCTCTCGCAGCTCGTCGAAGGCGATGACCCGATGTTCACTATGAGCAGCGCCTGGACCTTCGATGCCACCAACAACGACATGATCGACGAGTACATCGTCGACTACGAGGAGTACCCCGCCATCGGCTCGGGCGGCATGACGTTCATGAACAACACGCGCTACGTGAACAGTTTTTCCGTCAACGAATACGACAAGCGCATCAACGCGGGCAAGATGTCCATCATGGGCGAGACGCACTTCACCAAGCGCGACCACATG
>CACZQA010000111.1 GCA_902783175.1 uncultured Coriobacteriaceae bacterium | reverse complement strand
GACCTCGGAGACGACGCGGATCGCGTACGGGAACTCCTCCTCGCTCGGGATCATCGGCTCGAGTGCGCGGGAAGCGAGGGCGCCATGGCCGAGCTCGCGGCGCTTGGGGGCGCCCATGCGGCCGGTCTCACCCGTGCAGTACGGCGGGAAGTTGTACTGGTGCATGTAGCGCTTGCCCTCGGCAGGGTCGATGGTATCAAGGCGCTGCCACTCGTTGAGCATGCCCAGGGTGCACACGGAGAGCACCTGCGTCTGGCCACGCTGGAACAGGCCCGAGCCATGGGCGCGGGGCAGGTAATGCGGCTTGATGAACAGCGGGCGGATCTCGTCGCTCTTGCGGCCGTCGACGCGCTCGCCGGTCTCGATGATCATGGTGCGCATCGCCTTGCGCTCGAGCGCCTTGCAGGCTGCGGCAATCTCGCGGCCCCAGGCATCGCGCTGCTCGTCGGTGAAGGAGGCCTTGATCTCGTCTTTGAGGGCCTCGACCTTGGCGATGCGGGACTGCTTGTCCGCGTCCTTGAGCGCAGAGGCCATCTGGTCGTAGTAGGACTCGACCTTCTCGATGACCTCGGGGATGGGCTGGTCGAGCTCGTACTCGAACGGGGTGATCTCGCACTTGTCGAGGAACTTCTGCTGCTCGTCGCAGAACTCGCCGATGACCTTCTGGCCGAACTCGAGAGCCTTGACCATGTCCTCTTCGGAGACCTCGTCGGCGCCGGCCTCGACCATCTGCAGATAGTCCTTGGTGCCCGCGACGGTCAGGTTGAGGTCGGAGTTCTCGTCTTCCTGGAAGGTCGGGTTGACGATGTACTCGCCCGTCTCGCGGTTGCGGCCGATGCGGACGCCGGCAACGGGGCCGTCAAACGGCGCGCCGCCGACCATCAGCGCAGCGGAGGCGCCCATGATCGAGGGAACGTCGGGCTGGTTGACCTGGTCGCACGACAGCGTGGTGATGACAATCTGCACATCGTTGCGGAAGCCATCGGGAAAACCGGGGCGAATCGGACGGTCGACCAGGCGTGCGGTGAGCGTGCCCTTCTCGGAGGGACGTGCCTCGCGCTTGAGGTAGCCGCCCGGGATGCGGCCGACGGCGTACATCTTCTCGATGAAGTCGACGGTCAGCGGGAAGAAGTCGAGGTCGCGCTTCTCCTTGGAGATGACCGCGGTGGTGAGCAGGATGGTGTCACCCTGCTTGACGACGACTGCGCCCGTAGCCTGCTTTGCAAGCTCTCCCGTCTCGAAGGAGTAGTGCTTTCCGTACAGGTCGAACTCGTGTGTTACTTTGCTCATTTACTTTTCTCCATACTTCGCCCGCCTCGCCCCTTGCGAGACGGGAACTGCCAGAAGACCCCATGCCCCCTGGCAAGGCACCGGCCGATACCGCCCGGTGCAACCCGCCCGACAAGCTCCAGCTGACGGGCGGATAGCAAAAAGGCGGGCACTTTGGGCCCGCCTTCTCGTTCACGAAATTAAACGTTGTCGCGAATGCCGAGCTTCTTGATGAGCTCGCGGTACTCGTCGATGTCGCGATCCTTGATGTAGGTGAGGAGGCGACGGCGCTTGCCGACGAGCATCAGCAGGCCGCGGCGCGTGTGGTGGTCCTTCTTGTGGACCTTGACATGCTCGGTGAGGTCTTTGATGCGTGCGGTAAGCAGCGCAACCTGGACCTCGGCGGAGCCGGAATCCTGCTCGGTCTTGCCGAACTCCTTGATGATTTCGGCCTTCTGCTCTTTGGAAATCGTCATTGCGATGTCCCTTTCTTTGCGGATGCCCCGTGTGCGCTGGGCATCAGTCCAATACGCCCGATGCTGGGTTGCAATCCGAAAGGATGGTCGCAACTAGGCATTGGGTAGACACACAAAGTCAGATGATACCCGATGCGTCATCGATGCGCAATGTCTATTTCTCCTCGCGTTCGCGGGGCGCACGATGACGCGAAGAGAGGGGCCGGGGTGTCCCTTCGAGCCAACATGGCACGATACCCACGGCCCCTCGTGTCAGTTAGGAGATGTGGCCGAGGAAGTCCTTGGTGCGCTCGTGCTGGGGATGGTCGAAGACCTCGTCGGGGGTGCCCTCCTCGACGACGACGCCACCTTCCATGAAGATGACGTGGTCGGCAACGTCTTTGGCGAACTGCATCTCGTGCGTGACCACGACCATGGTCATGCCCTCCTCCGCCAGCTCGCGCATGACGTCGAGGACGCCGCGGACGAGCTCGGGGTCGAGCGCCGAGGTCGCCTCGTCGAACAGCATGACGTGCGGCTCCATGGCAAGCGCGCGGGCGATGGCCACGCGCTGCTGCTGGCCGCCGGAAAGCTGCGAGGGCAGGTAGTCGGCACGCTCGGCCAGGCCGACGCGTGCGAGCTCCTTCAACGCGATCTGCTCAGCCTCCTCCTTGGAGCGCTTGAGCACCTTGCGCTGCGCCAGCATGACGTTCTTTTTTGCGGTCAGGTGCGGGAACAGGTTGAACTGCTGGAACACCATGCCCACGTGCTCGCGCAGCTTGTTGATGTCGGTCTTCGGGTCGGTGATCTCGTTGCCCTCGATGTAGATGTGCCCGCCGCTCGGTTTTTCCAGCAGGTTGATGCAGCGAAGCATCGTGGACTTGCCCGAACCGGACGGCCCGAGCACGACGACCACGCTGCCCTTCTTGACCTCGATGTTGACGTCTTTCAGGACCTCCGTGTCGCCGAAGGACTTGGAGAGGTGCTGGATGCTCACCATGCTATCGGTCTCACTCATGTGCCTCTCCGTTCTTCTTCTCCGCCTCGGCGAGCTTTCTCTCGGCGGCCTTCTTCTCCTCGTACTCCTCATGATGGAGCGTCTGCGCGTTGTAGTCGGGCTCGAACGGGTCTTCGTCAACCGTCTCCGCGATTTCGCTCTTCATCTGCGAGAACGCGCCACGGCGGCCCTTGCGCTTCTTCTTGGGGGCGCTCCCGCCGTTATCGGCGAGCGCCAGGCGCTTCTCGAGCACGGTGACGACGCGGATGAGCGGCAACGTGACGATCAGGTAGAAGATGGCGGCGACGATGTAGGGGGTCATGTTGCCCGTGAGCGAGACGATGCTGCGCGAGTACAGCATGAGCTCCATGACGCCGACGGCCGCGAGCAGCGAGGTGTCCTTGTAGAGCAGGATGAACTCGCTCGTCATGGTGGGGATGACGCGCCGGATCGTCTGCGGGATGATGACCGAGAACATGGTCTGCGGGCCGGTCATGCCGAGCGAGCGGGACGCCTCGAACTGCCCCTTGGGGATGGACTGGATGCCCGCGCGGAAGATCTCGCAGAGGTAGGCGCCCGAGTTGAACGCCATGACGAACACGGCGAGCACGTACTGGTTGATGCTGACGCCCAGAAGCGGCAGGCCGAAAAACGCGATGTAGATCTGCAGGAACAGCGGCGTGCCGCGGATGATGCCGGTGTAGATGGCCGCGATCACGTGCAGGACCTTAGAGCGCGAGATCTTCATGAACGACGCGAGCAGGCCGAGCGGGATGGCCAGCGGGAAGCCCACGAGCACGAGCGCGAGCGAGATGAGCCAGCCGGTCGCCACCGTGGGGATCGACGAGACGACGAGCTGCGGCTGGAAGAACAGGCGCAGGAACGTGACGGAGTTCCAGGCCTGGACCGCAGGCTGCTGGTCAAGCCAGTTGGAGATCTTCTCGGCCGGGGACGCCGCCGTGACCGTGATGGCGGGAGACTCGCCGAGCTCGCCGGTCGAGCCGTCGGTCGTGGTGTAGGTGCCCGTGAGGTGCACCTCGCCCGTCACGTTGGGAAGCGAGGTCTTGTACATCTCGACGCGCAGGCGCTGGCCTGCGGTGATGGGATCGGAGAAATCGACCGTGACGTTTGCCGCCGCCTTGTCGATGGAGACCGTGCTGGCGGGGCTCAAGCGCTTCGTGCCCTCGAGTACCGTGACCTTGGCGGTCGACTCGTCCGTGAACTCGGAGCCCTGCGGGAGCTGGACCACGACGTTGTTGACGGTTTCACCGTCGCCGACGACGGCCTCCCAGGTGATGCGCGTCGGCGTGCCGCCCAAGATGTTGTCGCTGCCCGTCTCGTTGCTCTTCGCCGTGGTCGAGTCGACCGTCATCGCCCCCGCGATGAGCGGGACGAACGTGATCACGACCGACAAGGCGAGAGCAGTGATGAGCACGTGTTTGAAAAACGGCTTCAAAGCACTGGCCATGATGAATGATTCCCCTGTTCTTATTCGTAAAAATGAGAAAGCAAGGACGCATTATACGCCCTTGCTTTCAAATGACCACCTGCTGGCCGAGCAAAATGGCCGAGGTGGCGCGAACGGTTGGACAGTCCTAGCCGATGTACTGCTTCTTGAGCTTGTCCATGGTGCCGTCGTCGACGATGGCCTTGATCTGCTCGTTCATGGCCTCCGCCAAAGCGCCGTTGTCCTTGTTGACGATGATGCCGTACTGCTCGCCAGTCGGGATGACCTCGAGGATGGAGCAGTCCTTGTACTCGTTGGCGACGTGGTTTTCGGCAGCGGGCTCATCGTAGATGACGGCCTTGACCTTGCCGGTGCGCAGCGCAGCGAGGGCGTCCGGGGTCTCCTGGAACGGCGTGTACTTTGCGTTGGGCAGGTTCTCCTTTGCCCACTCCTCGCCCGAAGAACCGGACTGGGCTGCAACCTCGGCGTCGGCAAGCTGGTCGCGGCTCGTGATGCCCGAATCCTTCAGCACCACGATCGCGAGGTTGGAATCGTAGTAGGGATCGGTGAAGGTGACGGTCTGAGAGCGCTCGTCGTTGATGGTGATGGAGCTGATGGCGCAGTCAAAATCGGAGCCGCCGGCAACCTGGGTGACCAGGGTGTCGAAAGCCTGGCTCTGGACGTCGGCCTTCAGGCCCATGCGGTTGGCGATCTCGCCGATGAGGGCGACGTCGAAGCCCGTGATGTCAGAGCCCTCCTGGTATTCCATGGGCTTGTAGTCGGGGCTGGTGGCAACCTTGAGGGTGCCGTCCTGCACCAGCTTGTAGCTCGGCTCGGACTTCTGGCTGGACGAGTTGGAGCTGTTGGAGCCCGACCCGCCGCAGGCAGCAAGGCCCAGGCAAGCGACCGCGAGAACGCCCACGAGGGCGAGCACGAGGCCCTTGGTCATCTTCTTCTTCATGAATCCTCCCTTGGTGATTC
>CACZQA010000110.1 GCA_902783175.1 uncultured Coriobacteriaceae bacterium | reverse complement strand
CACGTGGGCGACGATGTTGATGAGAAAGAACAGCCCCACCAAGATGAGCCCGAGCGCGATGGCCATCTTGAAGTCGCCGCGGTTCGTATACATCATGATGGCCGTCGTCATGACGTTGGTCTTGTACGCGATGGCGCCGCCGACCATCGACACGGCCCCGACCTCGGCCAGCGCGCGGCCCAACGCCAGAAGGTAGCTCGTGAACACCTGGTAGCGGCACTCCCCGATCATCAGCTTGAGGATGCGACGGCGCGGCATGCCCAGCCCGATGCCCGTCTCGCGCACCGGCGCCACCAGCGGGCGCGCGTACGCCTCGATGGTGCCGGCGACGATGGGCGTGACGAGGATAACCTGCGCCACGATCATGCCCTCGACCGTGTAGAGCAGCTGCAGGAAGCGCAGCGGCCCGACGCCGCAGAACATGAGGTAGCACAGAAGGCCGCACACAACCGGCGGCAGCCCCATGAGGGTGCGGTTCACCACGATGAGCGCCGAGTTGAACTTCGAGTGCCCAAACGCGAGGAGCACGCCCCACGGGGCTCCCAAGACAAGCGCCACCGCCGAGCTGGTCAGGCTCATGCGCAGTGTGACGCCGATGATCTGCAGCAGCAGGGGGTCGCCCGTCGCGATGAGCTGCAGCGCCTGCGCAAATGCCGACCCCATACGTGCTTTCTTCCCGCGCTACTTCTGGTTTGCCGTGAACGAGAGGTACGTCGCCTTGTCCGAGAGGATGTAGGCGCCCTGTTCCTTGGCCATGGTCAGGCAATCGCCCATACCGGCGTTCGAGTAGATGTACCAGTCGGTGTAGTTGGCGACGCTGTCGGCGTCAGTCGTGATGCCGAGGCTCTCGGGCCACAGCGAAACTTCCTTGGTGTGCGTGCCGGACTTGTCGCCGCGCGAGACGAACTTGCTCTTGGAATCGGCGATCTTCGCAAACGCGTCCTTGGCGGAGCTCGCGTCTTTCACGCCCGCCGGGTCGTCGGCAGGGCCGCACAGCACGAAGTAGTTGTACATGTAGGTCAGGCGCTCGCTGTCAAAGCCGGGCAGCGTGTAGGCAAAGCCGTCTTTGATGAAGGATTCTTCCTGCGACTTCGAGTGCACGAGGATGGCGTCGGCGTTGCCGTTCTTGGCGTTGGCAATGGCCTTGCCCGTGCCGGCGGAGTAGACCTCGACCTTGTAGCCGTACTCGTTCTCGAACGTCGGCAGCAGCGCGTCGAGCAGGCCCGAATCGTTGACCGACGTGGTCGTGGACAGACGCACGGTCTTGGTCTCGTCGGTAGCCTTGGGGATGTCGCCCGTGTAGTGTGGGGCGTTGTCCTTGATGCTGAACAGCGCCTGGCCGTAGGTGTCGACGCCGTAGTTCTTCGCGAGCTCGATGCCCTCGTCGCTCAGCATCCAGTCGATGAACGCCTGCGCGCCCGTCGCGTTGAGCTTGACGTCGCTTACGGCCTTGCCGTCGGCATCTGCAAACGGCGCCTTGGGATTGACCGCGATGAGCGTGTAGTTGTTGATGAGGCCGTCGTCTTGCTCGAACAAGATCTCGAGCCCGCTCGACGACTTCGACGCGTCTTTGGCCGATGAATCCGAGTTGGATGCCTGCCCGCACGCGCTCAGCGCGAAGGCGCACAGCAGGCCCGCCGCGATCAGGGCTCCCGCCAGCTTCACCCGCTTTTTCCATGCAGAACGCTTCATGTGAGTCCTCCCTCTCTCCCAAACGGTAGGATCTGTCTGCCGCGTTGCGCGCAATGTCTTCAGACGATGGTCAACGCCGCGACAGTTGCTTGTTTGCATTATCTCAAATCGTGACTATTAAGCGGCCGCTTCTTTCGGCCCATCGGCCAGAGAACGTGCCCGAGAGGTGGAGCGCCGTCGCGCGCAGCAGCAAAGGGACGACGTGCGCCTGTTGACGGGCAGCGGGGCGTTTGGTACTTTCGTACTCGATTAAACGATACACGGTGCTTTCCGGGCAGATTCTGTCATCTTTTCGCCGCGCAACCACTCAAGGGCTGCGCGGCTTTTTTCGTGGGAGAAGAAAGAGAGTTCGCATGTCGCAAGCAGGTACACCCCGTCTTGCCGCCCCCGAGGTCTTCATCGGCGGAGCGTGCTATGGCTTCATGGCAACCACCTACAAGCTCACCTATGCGGCGGGTTACACGTTCGAACAGATCGTCGCGGCGCAGGGCTGGGTTTCGGCCGCCCTGTTCGCGCTGGTCGTGCTCGCCCAGGCCGCGCTTGGAAAGAAGTGGGCGCGCATCGGGTGGCGCGACAGCGCCAAGCTGGTCGGGCTCGGGCTTGTCACCTGCGCGACGTCGACGCTCTACTGCTTCGCGAT
>CACZQA010000109.1 GCA_902783175.1 uncultured Coriobacteriaceae bacterium | reverse complement strand
TTCGACTGCGCGCTGTACGAGACTATTTTCGGGCGGCGCGAAGTGCAGACGATTATCGAGCGGACGCACGAGCTCGCCGAACTTGGCTTCAGCATCTCGCTCTGCGCGTTTGGCGAGACCTTCCACAGTACCAAGTACCTGCGGGAACTCCCCGTGGGGATTCTCAAGATCTATCCCGAGTACTACAAGACGCTTCTGGCAGGTGACGAGAAGGACAAGGGGCTGCTGCGGCTGATCATCGGGTCCATGGCGTCGCTGGGCACCTACGTCTCGTGCGGCGAGCTCGACGATGCCGAGCTCATCCTCGTGTTGCAGGACATGGGGTGCCGCGGCTGCGAGGGTCCGGCGGTCGTGCCGCCGACAACGCTCGATAAGTACAAGGAGCAGCTCGCACTCGGCAAGAAGCGTTTGGCGAATATCGTGCTCTGAGGGCGGCTGCGCTCTCCTCCTCGTTGCGCCAAAACGGTGGCAGTGCCACGTTTCCCGCGCAGAAAACACGAGATGTGTGGCAGTGCCACGTTTCTCGCGCGGGGAGGGGCTGCGTTATGAGGGGCGGCCGGGGTCCTGGGTCGCGAGAATCTCCGCGATCTCTTCCGTCGTCGCCTCGCGGATATCGGTCGTGGGCATCGCATGCAAAAACGACTTGCCGTAGCCCTTCGTCTGTAGGCGCGCGTCGGCCAAGATAAGCCAACCGCTGTCGGTCGAGGTGCGGATGAGGCGCCCCGCCGCCTGCTTGAGGTCCATGATCGCCTCGGGCAGAGAGTAGCGTCCCCACGCCGCGCGGCTCTCACGCGCCTCGCGCTCCTGCGCGATGGGGTCGGTGGGCCGTCCAAAGGGCAGCTTGGGGATGACCACGCAGCGCAGGGTCTCGCCCGGCGCGTCGAACCCTTCCCAAAACGACTTGAGCGCGAACAGGCACAGGGCCTCGTCCTGCAAAAACCGGTCGCGCAGGTTTTTCGTGCTCGTTCCGCGCGTCTGCGCGATCAACTCGATGCCCTCGGCCTTGAGCTGCGGCTTGAGCTCGTGGTACAGCGATTCCATCTCGCGCCGGTTGGTGAACAGCGTGAGCACCGAGCCGCCCATGGCGGTGTGCACTGCCAGCAGCAGCTTCTTGAGCGCGCCACGGTAGGCGGCCTGGTTGGGCTCGGGCATGTCGTCGGGCAGCAAGACGCTCATGTGGTGCTCGAAGTCGTAGCTCGAGTTGAGCTGGCGCGTGCGCACGCGCTGCTTGTCTACCAGGGCAAGCCCCGACGTGCGCAGGAAATGTGCGAACGGCTTGTCGGAGCCGCCGGTCCCCAGCGTCGCCGAGGTGAAGACAACCGTCTTTTGCTCGGAGTAGAAATCGTTCGCGAGCGTCTCGCCGATATCGAGCTTGGCGGCCGTGAGTGCCTCTGCCACGCGTTCCGGGTCGCGGTCGAGCTCGGCGGAATACACGTACGAGTCGTCCTCGCCCTCGAGCACCAGGTTGAGCGCGAAGAGCATCTCGTCGAGGTTGGACGTCGTCTTGGACAGGTCGGCCTGCGTCGCGTCGAAGGCGCCCTCGAACTGCTCGAGCATGGACATGAGGTCGCGCAGCCGCTTGGTCAGCCCCTCGAGCTTGTCCATGAGCGAGCGGCCGGGCCCGTAGAGGTTTGCCCAGCTGCCGCTTTGCCTGAGAGCGGGGCTGATCCACAGCGTCGTCCTGCTGTAGGCGCTGTTGCTCTTCTCACCGCTTTCGAGCTCCTTCACGTACGCGAAAAACGAGCCCGACACCGCGCGCAGCGTGTCGACGCGGTCGTCGACGTCTGCGGTGACACCGTAGAGCACGTTGCCGCCCTCGAGCTGCGAGGCGGCGCGGCGAATCTTTGCGATGAGCCCGCCGTGCACGCCGGCAAGGCGGTTGAACGCGAGCTCGAGGTCGCGGGCGCTCACAGAATGCGACAGCTGCTTGCGTGCCTCGGACTCCATGGTGTGTGCCTCGTCGATGACCCAATGGCGGATGGGCGGCAGGATGCCGTTGTCCATCTGCACGCTGCGAAACAGCAGCGCGTGGTTGGTGACGACGATGTCTGCCGATTTGGCGAAGCGACGGGCCCCGTGCAGGTAGCAGCGCGAGTAGAAGGGGCATCGCTGCTTGAGGCAGTCGTTGAGGTTGGCGCGTACCGCATCGCGCGGCAGGCCGTACCAGTGGATGTTCAGCGCATCGAGGTCGCCCCAGGTGGTCTGGCTCACGAAATGGTACAGCGTGGCGATCATCTGCAGGACCTCGACGGGCTTTTCCTCGTCCTCGCGCGCGAAGCGCTCGAGCTTGCGCAGGCACGGGTAGTGGTCGTAGCCCTTGAGCGCGATGTAGGTAAGGCCGCCGAGCGCGTCCGAAAGGCGCGGCAGCTCGTGGTAGACGAGCTGGTCCATGAGGGCGTTCGTCTTGGTGGCGACGCCGATAGTGATGGCGTTGCCCTTTGCCGCGCGCGCCGCGGGCAGCAGGTACGCCATGGACTTGCCCACGCCGGTGCCGGCCTCGAGCACGCTGAACAGCTCGTCTCTGAACGCATGCTGCACCTCGAGCGCCATCTCGACCTGCTCGGTGCGCGGCTCGTAGCCCGGGTACATGCGCCCTGCAATGCCGTCTGCCGCAAAAGCCTGCTCCACCTGCTCGTCTTCGTCGAAGAACAGCGGGATCTCGTTCGCGTCGTACTTGGTGTGCAGCCCCTCGAGCTCGGTGCGCTCGCGGCGTGCGACGCGCAGCGAGAAGCCCACACCCGGCTGTGC
>CACZQA010000108.1 GCA_902783175.1 uncultured Coriobacteriaceae bacterium | reverse complement strand
CTACTGCGGCGTCTTGGCAAACCTGCTCGTCTCGACGTCGAATTCGACGCTGTTCCCCGCGGCGGCAGCTGATATCGGCGGCATGGAAATCTACGGCCTGGCACAGGGCGTGAGCGGCATCTTGGGCGTCATCGCCATGCCGATCTTCGGCTTTATCGCCGCCCGCAACCCTGCCATGAAGCGCTGGCTGTGCGGTGGCTCGCTCGGCATCGGCGCGCTCGTGCTGCTGGTCCGCGCGCTCGCGCCGTCCATGCCGGTCATCATCGTTGCGAACGTCTTTTGGGGCCTCGTGAGCGCGGGCGTGTTCGCCGTCGGCTTCACGATGATCCGCGACGTCTACGACCGCAAGCGCGCGGGCTTCTACCTGGGCCTCGTGGGCACGATGATGTCCATCGCCATGCTCGTCGGGCCGTTTTTGGGCGGCCTGGTCATCGACCGCATCGGCTGGCGCGTGTGGTGCTGGATCCTGTTCGCGATTCTGGCTGTGGGCTTTGCGGTCGTCGTGTTCGGCGGCGTGAAGGTTTCCAAGGAAGACGTCGCCGACCTCGCCCGCAAGGGTGGCAAGTTCGACTTTCTGGGCAGCGTCATCATCGCCATCTTCCTCGGGTGCCTGATCATCGCGCTGTCCATGGGCGGAAGCTATGTCAAGTTCGGCACGCCGCTCAACACCGTGCTGCTTGTGATTTCCGTCATTGCGTTTATCGTCTTGTGCGTGGTCATCAAAAAGAAGGGCAACGATGCCATCGTCCCGACCGACGCGCTCAAGGACCGCAACACCATGGTGCTCGCGGCGGCCAACTTCCTGCATAACTTCGGTGCGATGACCATCTCGTTCTTCATCGCCGGCTTCATCATGCGCACGCTGGCAAACGATCCTATCTGCGTGGCGATTGGACCTGCGCTCGCAGCGGGCGTTGCGGCGGCACTCATGGCCGTGCTCGGCCTGTTCTTGGGGCCGGTATTTGGCAAGGCCATCGCCAAGGCGGGGACCGCCAAGAACGTCATGATCTTCGGCAACGTGTTCCGTGTACTGGTCATGGCAGGCTTCGTGTTCGCGCTCGTGCCCGGTGTGCCCGTCTGGGTCATCTACATCCTGATGTTCCTCGCGGGCGTGTTCACCTCGCAGCAGCAGGCGACGCAGTCCGCAGCGCCTCAGATCATGCTGAGCAAGGACCTGCGCACGATCGGCAACTCCGTGATCCAGCTCGGGCAGAACCTGGGCGCGGGCATCGGCATGGCGGTCTTCACCCTGGCGCTCGGCATCTTTGGCGCCGGCGGCATGAGGATCTGCATGATCATCGCCCTCGTCTCGTGGATCGTGCTGTTCTTCATCACGTTCCTGCTCAAGTCCCCTGCTCAAGAGGCCTCGGAAGAATAGGAGGAGCATCATGAGAACAGTTCGAGTGGTGACGGGTGGGACCTCTGGGATGGGGCTCGCCACCGCCAAAGCGCTGGGAGCGGACGGCCCCGTCTTGATCGGCGGGCGCAACGAGGCGCGCATGGCGCGGGCGCTTGACGAGCTTAAGGCGGCGGGCGTTGAGGCGTACGGCTCGCAGCTGGACGTCTCCGACGCAGCGAGCGTCGCGGCCTTTGCCGCAAAGGCGGCAGATATCGCTCCCATAGGCACGGTTGTGCATGCGGCGGCGGTCGATATGGACAATGCGGATACGGACACCATCGTGCGTATCAACGTGCTCGGCACGGTAAACGTGGTCAACGCGTTTTTCCCGCGCATGATCGAGGGGAGCACGCTCGTGAACTTCGCCTCGGTGACCGGGTACTACTACCGGCCCACTGCTGACGAGCTTGCCGTGTGGGACGACCCCGGCAATGCCGAGCTCGCCGAGCGGTTCACGGCGGGGCTCACGCCCTTTGACGCGCCGGGGCTGCCCGATAGCGCGGCGGCATACTTTGCCTCGAAGGCGTTCGTGATGCGCTACACCAAGGCAAACGCGCAGCGGTTCGCGAGCAGGGGGTGCCGCATCTTCTCCGTTTCGCCGGGGTCGTTCATGACGCCGATGCTCGAGACGCAGGAGGAGAACTACGACTCCATCAAGAAGACCACGGTCTTCGAGAGGTTTGGCGATCCCGACGAGATGGCGTATCTGGTTGCCAGCCTCGTCGATTCGAGGGCGGGGTATCTGACGGGGGCCGACGTGCTCATGGACGGCGGCATGTTCGCAAAGAGATGCGTGCCGCAGCTTTCATAGCCGCGTGCGATACAGGCAAGAATGGGGATGAACTTCATGGCGAAGGATTACGCGGATTACTTCAAGGGACGCGATTGGGTCCATATGCTGGGCTTTTGCGCACCCGACTGGAAAGAGTTCATGACCGAGCACAACCGACTGTTCGGGTCGGGGCCGTTCTTCTACACTACGAACACGTTTGGGAAGCTCGTTTACCACGGGGAAGAAGTCGACTGCAAGGGGCTCGAGTTCCATGCGTGCTACGGCGCCTGGGGGAGCCATTCGATCGAGGTCGTGTCGCAGAACGACTGGTCGGTTCCGACGATGTTCACGGAGCTCAACGAGCAGGGCAAGCCCGGCTTCAACCATATCCACATGTTCGTCGAGAGCCTGCAGGAGGCAAAGGAGGCCTGCGAGGCGCTGGAGATTCCGATCATCACGATTGGGTATCCCGACCTCGAAAACGCGCTGGAGAAGGCGCGCGCGACGGGTATGGACGAGGAAGCAGTGCGCGCGAAGGCGGGCAAGCCGTCGTTCATGGTGGCCGACCTACGCGAGCAGCTCGGGTTTGCTGTGCAGTTCATCGAACCGTCGGCCAAGCGGCTCCACGACGCGATTTTGGGTGCGCGGGACAAGTGGGACGGTTCTGAGGAACATATGTTCATCAAGCTGGGATAACACGGGTTTGCATGCGCGCCCTTCGGTACACCGTGGGGCGCGCATGGTCGTTTTCACGCCACGGCGGGCGGCCACTGGTGGCGCGGCGTGCCAAACGGCCATCGGCGGGTTGCGGTGGCTCTCGGAACCGACCATTGGCGGGATGGCGTGCCAAACGGCCACTGGCGGCACGCGGTGGCGCGCATTCGGCCGCGCGGTCACTTGTCGGTGTAGTTCTCGACAAAGTCGATGAGTTCTTGGTGCGAGTGGATGTCGAGTTTCTGGTAGATGTGCTTGACGTGCGTCTTGACCGTGTTCTTGCTCACGACCAGCTTTTCCTGGATAAACGCGCTGTTGCGCCCCTTCGCGAGCATCGTGAAGACCTCGGTCTCCTTGGGGGTGAGACCGCAGCTCTCGCCGATGGCCTGGCAATGTCGGTCGATCAGCGAGACGTCGTCTTGCACCTGGGCCTCGAGGACCTTGGGGGACAGTGCGACCTCCTTGAGCGGGACGAGGTCGTGAATCGTCTCGTCAAAGCTGAAGAAGTGCAGCACGAACATATCGTAGGCGCAGAAGAGCAGCACGAAGACGCATGTGACCACCGATACGCCCAGGTTGGTGGCCTGCGAGAGCCAGTTTGTGAGGTTGCCGACCTGCGCGCCGACGGTGACGCCCAGGCTGATGATTCCGCGGCCCCAGGCGATGACGGGAATCGCGTCGAGCGGGTTTTTGCAGGCGACGGAGACGAGCACGATCCAGCTCACCATCTCGAACACGATGTAGCCGCTTCCGATAATCGCGTTGGGGACGTGGCTCGCCCCGGTCTCGAACAGTAGAACGCTCAAGAAGCCGGCAATGATGACAATCGCGCTGATGCGCACGAGGATATCGGCGGGGAAGGGCTTCTTCAACACGAGCATCCCCACGTACAAGAACAAGATGACCGCAAACGCGATGGCATATGACGAGGGCGTGCCGTCGGTGTCTCCAAGTCGCAGGCTGTAGCCGAGCGCGAGCGCGAAGAGCAGCAGGCACCAGAACAGCTTTGCCGAAAGCGGCAAAAACGTGTTGGGGCGCGTCACCTCCACGTCCTGTGGCGCGTCGGATTGCGCCTGGTGGTCGAACACGGTCTTTGCCATGGGAACCGTCAGGCAGGCGGCGGCTGCCACGAGCAGGTACGAGAGCACGATGTTGACGAGGGGCGGAAGCAGGTAGACGAGCGCGCCCAACACGCACGACGTGAGAAACCCGTGCATGAGCGCACGGCGCCACAGCCGCTGTTCCATCCGGCTCAGTGCGACGGCGACCAGCATGAAGGCGAAGGTCCGCGCGATGCTGCTCAGCGAGGCGCACACGTACACGACGGGTGCGAAGCCATTGGCGATACCCAGGCTCGTGCCCGCACATCCCACCACGAAAAACGTGATCATCAAGGCGAACAGCATGTTGGGGCTGCCCCACTTGGGCCGCGTGCGCGCCACGAGGGCCACCGCGAGCGCGAAAAACGAGCCCGCGAGTGTGCAGACGTCGCGGGCATATGGCGCCACGTCGTCGAGGACGTCGAACACGTGGAGGTTGAGGATGGGCGCAAGCGTCAACAGCAGACACAGGGCAAGCCCGCACATGACGGCTTTCCTGCGCTGCGTGAGCTGCGTCTGCGGCAGCGAGATCTTCAGATTCGTGGCGATGAGAGACTCCATTCATACTTTGAACTAGTCGCTTCGCATGATTATAGGGGATGCCCCCAAGGCAGTGCTCTTTCGTGCCGATGGACGGCGCAGGATGCCTCACCCCACCTTCTACCTGCAAAAACGTGAATATCCCCTCGCTGGGGTGACGCGCGATTTGCCCTGTTTTGGCATTTTGTCCGATGGGTTGGCGGCATCAGGAGCGCCATCCAATGGATTGGAAGGAGAGGGTATGAAGGAAGAGAAGGGCGGCTTCTCGCGCCGTTCCTTTTTGAGGGGTGTCGGAGCG
>CACZQA010000107.1 GCA_902783175.1 uncultured Coriobacteriaceae bacterium | reverse complement strand
CGCGGTAGTTGAGGCCGTAGCTGACGCCCTCGCCGAGCTGCGGCTCCTTGAGGTACGAGATGCGGCATTTGACCTGCATCGCGGGGATGAGGCCGTCGACTCCGCGCAGGACCGGGCTCGGGGCCAGGCCGTACATCGTGATGCCGACGCGCCCCATATCGAAGTACGCCTCGGGGTAGCGCTGGATAGAGGCGGAGTTGGCGCAGTGGATGATGCCGGGGTCGATGCGCGCGTTGGTCATGAGCTGGATCGCCTGGTTGAAGCGCTCGAGCTGCATGCGGAAATCCCAGTCGCTGTCCTCGTCGGCAGTCGCGAAGTGCGTGAACATGCCGTCGAGCTGCAGGCCGCGGTGGAAGTTGATCGACTGCATGAAATCGACGACGTCGAGGTAGAACACGCCGATGCGGTTCATGCCAGTGTCGACGCCGAGGTGGTACTTGGCGACCATCCCGTGCAGGTCGGCGGCCTCGCCGAGCGCAAGCGCGAACTCGGACGTGGTGACCGTGGGCATGATGTTGAACGCGAGCAGAAGCGGGATGGAGCGCATCGGCGGCTGCGAGAGGATGAGGATGGGCGCGTCGATGCCCGCCTGGCGCAGCTCGATGCCCTCCTCGACCGTGGAGACCGCCAGGTGGTCCGCACCCGACGCGAGCGCCGTGCGCGCGACCTGGACGGCGCCGTGCCCGTAGCCGTCGGCCTTCACGACCGCCAGCAGGTGGCGGCGCGGCCCCAGGTGGCGATGCGCCACCTTGACGTTGTGCGCGATGGCGCCGAGGTCGACCTCGACCCAGGCATCGCGCGGGAGGGTGTCGACCGTGTACGAGCGGGGAACGCCGTTTGCGAACATCTCGGGGATGGACACGTCCTTCTGCACCCTCTTGGATTCGGATTCCGAGTTGATTCTCTCGACCGCGTCGCCAAGATGCGGGTTAGCGCCAAAGTAATTTACCTCGTCTGCGCTCACAAAACGTCACGCTCCCAATGCTAGATAGGCAGGACCAATGTTGCTGATTATATCCTCAGGAAGCACCGCGTTGACGCCCATTTGGCGCGCCGCCAAAGATCCGGCGACGCCGTGCAGGTGCACGCCGAGCGAGGCGGCGTCGAGCATGCCGAGGCCCTGGGCGGCAAGCGCCCCGATGATCCCGGCGAGGACATCGCCCGTCCCCGCCTTGGCGAGCTCCGGGCCCGCCGAGGTGTTCTCGTAGACCGTGCCCTCGGGCGAGGCGATGAGCGTCTTGGGGCCCTTGAGCACGGCGATTGCCGAGTAGCGCCGCGCGATCTCGAGCGCGTCTGCGACGCGGTCTTGCACCTTGCGGCCGAGGAGCCGTGCCGCCTCCCCCTCGTGCGGGGTCAGGATGTTGGGCGCGCCCACGCGCAGTTCGAGCAGCTCGGGGTGCTTCGAGACGATGTTGAGCGCGTCGGCGTCGAAGACGATGGGGCGCTGCACCTCTTCTTCGCGCAGGTCCTCGAGCAAGCGCGTAAGCAGGCCGGAAGCGGAGTCGTCCGCGCTAAGGCCGGGCCCCACGACGAGCACCCTGCTCTTCGAGATGGCGTCCAGGACCTCTGCGATGGTGCTTTGCGAGAGCGTGCCCTCGTAGCTCTGGCGGCAGGCGGTGACGGGAATGGAGAGCAGGTGCGCGCGGGCGACGGACGCCGCCGCCTGCGTCGTGACAAGCCGCACGTAGCCAGCACCGGTGCGCGCCGCGGCAAGAGCCGTCATGACGGGAGCGCCGGGATAGTCGCGGCTGCCGCCGATGACGCCCACGGTACCGCGCGAGTACTTGTTCGCATCGTAGGCGGGGTGCGGGACGAGCGCCGCGAACTCTTCGGCGCTGCGGTGGAGGGGCATGTCAGGCATCGGCGTCTCCCTGTGCGTGAGATGGGATATCGGCGGCGGGCGCGGTTGTTGCGGTGTCGTCAGCAGGGGCGGGTTCGTCATCCAAGGCGTCTGGGAGCTGCGACTCGAGGTCGTCGAGCATGCCGCGCAGCTCCTTGAAGCGGGCGGCCAGCTCCTGGCGCGGCGTTGGCTTGTCCTCGACGCGCGGGCGGCTCTCCTTGGTGACGGCGATGGCGTTTGCCACGGCCGTGTCGTGCGTACGGCTCAGCGAAAGCGGCAGCTCCTGGATGCCGAGCTCGGCGGCGACCTCTTTCGCGCGGCCGTGGAGCACGGCGTTGGGACGCCCGCTTTGCTCGTGGACGACCTCGACGTCGGTCACCTTGATGCCGCTCGAGAACCCCGTGCCGAGCGCCTTGAGCACGGCCTCCTTCGCGGCGAAGAACATGGCGTAGTGGACGGCGGGGCGGTGGTGCGCCTCGGCGTACGCGCGCTCCTGCTCGCTGAACACCCGGCGCGTGAACGCAGGCGAGCGCACGATGATCTGCTCCATGCGCGCGACCTCGACGATGTCGACGCCCAGGCCCGTGCGCGGGGCGTCGGCCTGCGGCTGCTCGGCAGGCTGGGCCTGCTCGCGCTCCACTACTCCACCGTCACAGACTTCGCGAGGTTGCGCGGATGGTCGACGTCGCAGCCGCGTTCGAGGGCGACATAGCGTGCGAGCAGCTGCAGCGGCACGCTCGCCGTGATGGCGGAGCACCAATCCTTGCAAGGCGGCACGTACAGCACGCAGTCGGCGATGCGCGCGGCCTCCTCGTCGCCTTCGGTCGCCACGGCCACGACATGCGACTTGCGCGCGAGGATCTCCTGCACGTTGGAAAGCGTCTGCATGCGCGTCGGCGAGTCGGTGACGACGGCCACTACGGGAACGGTCTCGTCGAGCAGGGCGATGGGGCCGTGCTTGAGCTCGCCTGCGGGATACGCCTCGGCGTGCAGATAGCTGATCTCCTTGAGCTTCAAGGCGCCTTCGTAGCAGATGGTCGAGCCGATACCGCGGCCGACGTACATGACCGAGTGCGCCTTGGCGATGAGCTTGGCCGCCTTCTCGATTTCGGCGGTATCTTGCAGGATGTCCTCGATCTGCGAGGGCGTCTCGCGCAGGTCGTAGTACAGCGAGTTGACCTGACGCGTGGTCAGGCGGCCCTTCTTTTGCCCAAGGAACATCGCGATGAGCATGAGGCAGGCAATCTGCGCGAGAAACGACTTCGTCGCCGCGACGGAGATCTCCATGTTGGCGCGGACGTAGAGCACGCCGTCGGACTCGCGCGTGATGCGGCTGCCCACGCAGTTGGTGACGGCAAAGACCTGCGCGCCCTTCGCGCGCGCGATGCGCACGGCGGCCAGCGTGTCTGCCGTCTCGCCGGACTGCGAGATGGCGATGACGAGCGTGTTGGAGCCGACAATCGGGTCGCGGTAGCGGAACTCGCTCGCGACCTCGACGGAGACGGGGATGCGCGCCCAGCGCTCGATGAGCTCGCGCGCGACGAGGCCCGCATGGTAGCTCGTGCCGCAGCCGATGATGCAGACGCTGTCGATCGCCTCGATGTCGTCATCGTCCAAGTCGAGCTCGTCGAGAAGCACGCGGCCGTTCTTGACGGCGCCGGCGATGGTGTCGCGCACGGCGCGCGGCTGCTCGAAGATCTCTTTCAGCATGAAGTCCGGGTAGCCGCCGCGCTCGGCGCTCTCGGCATCCCAATCGACGTGCGTGAGCGCGGGCTCGATCGGGGCGAGGTTTCCGTCGTAGCAGGTGATGCCTTCGCGCGTGAGCTTGGCGATCTGGCCGTCTTCCAAGAAGATGACGTCGCGCGTGTAGTTCATGACCGCGACGATGTCCGAGGCGAGCAAAGACGCCTGCTGCTCTGCCGCGTAGCCGACGACGATGGGGCTGTCCTTGCGGGTGACGACGATCTGGTCGGGGTGGTCGACGTGGATGGCGGCGATGCCGTAGGCGCCCTCGAGTCGCGTCACGGTCTTGGCCATCGCGGCGACGAGGTCGCCGTCGTAGTACTTCTCGAGCAGGTGGGCGACGATCTCGGTGTCGGTCTCGCTGCGGAACGTGTGGCCTTCCGCCTTGAGCTCGTCGCGGAGCTGCACGTAGTTTTCGATGATGCCGTTGTGGACGATGGCGATCTTGCCCTCGCAGTCGATGTGCGGGTGAGCGTTCGTCTCGCTCGGGCGCCCGTGAGTTGCCCAGCGCGTGTGGCCGATGCCCATCGTGGCGGGCAGCTCACGGGCGGCGCAGGCACGCTCCAGCTCCTCGACCTTGCCCTCGCGGCGGATGACCTCGAGCGCGCCGTCGCCCGCGGGCACGGCGATGCCCGCGGAGTCGTATCCGCGGTACTCGAGCCTGTGCAACCCCTCGATCAGGATGTCGGATGCCTTTTCCCGACCAATGTAGCCGACAATTCCGCACATAGGTGAAACCCCTTTCTGAGGTCAGTTTTCGTTTCGGGAGATTCTAGCAAACGCACGCGTTTAAAACGTGAAGACTGTATGGCACGCCAACGGCGCAGCATCGCAAAATGACACGATACCCACGG
>CACZQA010000106.1 GCA_902783175.1 uncultured Coriobacteriaceae bacterium | reverse complement strand
TATGTCGTGCTCGGGCTGCCGTGCGGCCTGCTTTGCCAGCAGGCGGGCATGAACTGGGCCATGTGCCTGATCATGTCCACCCTGTTCTACTCGGGCGCGGGCCAGTACATGATTCCCAACATGTGGCTCGCCGGAAACCCCCTGCTCTCCATCATCTTGAGCGTCACGCTCGTCAACACCCGCCAGATGCTCTACGGCGCATCGCTGTCGCGCTTCTGCGAGAACGTGAGCAGGCCGCTCACGTTCCTGTTCGGCGCCACGGTCACCGACGAGAGCTTCGGCGTGAACCTCGCGCAGTTCGAGAACAAGAACTGGGACGTCAAACGCGCCACCGTCGTCAACCTGTGCAGCCAGGCGTCGTGGACCGCCTCGACCGTGGCAGGCGCCCTCATCGGCATGCTCGTCTCGTTTCCGACGGCCATCGCTTCGTTTGCCATGACGTCCATCTTCATCTGTCTGCTGTGCATGCAGAAGGTGAACGCCACGAACCTCATCACGATCTTCACCGCCGCGGCTGGCGTCTTTCTGTGCAAGTGCATCGGCCTTTCCGGCCCGGCGATCCTCATCGGCGCTCTGCTCGGCGTGGCATGCGGCTACGCGTATGGCAGGCGCCACCCCAAGGTTGCCGGCGGCAAAGGGGGCAACTGATGGATTGGACGAGCTTCTTCATCGTCTTTCTCGCCTGTGCAATCACCATGCTCATCTGCCGCGTGGTACCCGTCTTTGCCCTGAAGGGACGTGAGCTTCCCGCCAATGCGGTACGCGCGCTCAACCTCATCCCGCCTGCGGCATTCGCCGCCCTCATAGCCAACGACTTGCTCAGCCCAACCGTGTTCGCTAACGGCCCCTGGCCGGCGCTCATCCCCTTCATTGCCGCCGCCCTCGTGCTCGTCGTCGGCTACAAGACCAAGTCGCTCGTCTGGTGCATCGTCGTCGGCGTCGGCTCCTACGCGCTGCTCACCTTCATCTAGCGATACGCGCACAACCTACCCACGCTCCCGCACGCATCTCAACGCAGGTGCTCTCTCGCGCTGCGCTGCCAGATCGCATTCGTGTCTTGACTTATTGTCACCCTATATCTATTTTATGGTGACAATTATCCCGAGTCGACTGGAGCACCGATGGAACACGCCCAAACCCGTATTTCAACCAAGAGCATCGCTACCTGCGCATTGTGCGTCGCGCTCCTCGTCGTCTCGTGCTTTTTCACCATCCCCGTAGGCCCCATCCCCTTCACGCTGCAGACCGCGGTCGTCATCCTCATCGCCTTGCTGATGACCCCCAAGCAGGCCGCCGTCACGACGGGCGTCTACCTGCTCATGGGCGCTGCGGGGCTGCCCGTGTTCTCGGGCATGACCGGCGGCATCATCCGCGCGAGCTCGGGTTTTTTGTTCAGCTACCTCATCGGGACGGTCATCGCCTCCGCTGTGCGCCTGCAGCTGGAAAAGCGCGGCGTGAAGCAGATTGTCTGCGACGTGGTCACCGCGGTGCTGGTCATCTCCATCTCGGATGTCTTGGGGTGGCTGTGGATGATGTTCTTCACGCAGACCGACCCGCTTGCCGCCTTCCTCATGGCAGATGCTCCCTTCATCGCGATCGACTGCTGCAAGGGAGCTGTGGCGATCGTCGTCGCCACAGCCGTGCGAAAGGCGCTCAAAACCGCGTAGAATCGTGCCTGTAGATCAGACGCCCGCACGCAGGGCGTCACTCGAGAGAGGCACGTCATGGTTTTCTTCTTCACGGGGACGGGCAACAGCCTGTACGCGGCACGGCGCATCGCGCAGGCCACACACGATCAAACGGAAAGCATCGCGCAGCTCATGCGCGAAGGCACGCAGACGTTTGAGGCCGACGCGATCGGGATCGTGTGTCCCGTCTACGGTCACGACCTTCCGCCCCTGGTCAAGCGTTTCCTGCGCACCATGACCTTTCAGACGGACTACCTCTACCTCGTGCTGACATACGGCAACCGGCACGGTGGCGCCACCGAGGTCGCGAGACGCTTCCTCGACGGGCTTGGGCTCGAGGCCGCCTACACCAACGACGTGCTCATGGTCGACAACTGGCTGCCCGGCTTTGACATCGCGCAGCAGCTCACGCTCGACAAGCACATCGACGAGCAGCTCAACGGCATCTGCGCCGACCTCACGGCACGACGCCGCTACCTCAAGCCCGCCACCGAGCAGGACCTGCGCGTCTACCGCGAAGGACTGGAGAAACACGGCGACATCTTCGAGAACCCGCAGTTCCTAAACAGCATGCTGCAGATCACCGACGCGTGCACGGGCTGCGGCATCTGCGCGAGCGTGTGCCCGGTCGACTGCATCGAGCTCATGCATGAGGAAACCGGGGCGCGAGCGGTGCGCCCGGCACACGACGAGCCGGTGTGTACGGCCTGTCTTGCCTGCATCAACGCCTGCCCCGCCAAGGCCATACACATGCCGATGGGCGAGAAGAACCCCGACGCGCGCTTTCGCAACGAGCACGTGACGCTCGCCGACCTCATCGCAGCTAACGGCAGCTTGTAGCAGGCTGCTCGACTATTGGCAGATCTCGACCTAAGTTCGAGCGTGTACAATGACCACCATGAATACGACGACAAAAGACAGGGTGCTGCAGCGCCTCGAGGCGCACAAGGGAAGCTTCGTCTCCGGAGGTAAGCTCGCCTCCGATCTGGGTGTGACCCGCAACTCCATCTGGAAGGCCATTCGCGCGCTCCAGGCAGAGGGCTACGACATCGAGAGCGTGACCGGGAGAGGGTACCGCCTCAGCGCCGCATCGACCATTCTTTCCGCGGCGAGCATCCAGCACTACGTGACCGACCACCGCATCGTCGTCGAGTACCACGACTCCATCGACTCGACCAACACGCGCTGCAAGCTGCTCGCCGAGCACGGTGCGCCGGAGGGCACGTTCGTCGTCGCCAACTGCCAGACCGCGGGGCGCGGACGCCAGGGGCGCCCGTTCTACTCGCCCAAGGGGGCGGGCATCTACTTCTCGCTGCTGCTCAGGCCGACGTTCGAGCTCGAGGACGTGTCGCTTCTCACCACATACGCCGCTTGCGTGACAGCACGCGCCATCGAGGAGATCTTCGGGCTCCAGACCCAGATCAAGTGGGTAAACGACATCTTCTGCAATGGTCACAAGGTATGCGGGATCTTGACCGAGGCCCAGTTCAGCGCAGAGTCGCATGCGGTCACCTATGTAGTCGTGGGCATCGGGGTAAACGTCGCGCGACCCAAAGGCGGCTATCCCGAGCAAATCGCGCACGTCGCGCAGGCGCTCACCTCCGGCGACGAGGGCGCCGAGGACAAGCGTGCCCAGCTGGCCGCCCGTGTCGCGGACCTGTTCATGCAAGACTACGATCGGGTGCCGGACAAGCCGTTTTTGGAGTACTACCGCGCTCATTCGCTGCTGGACGGGAAGACCGTCACCGTCTATGCGGGAGCAGATTCGTTCGAGGCCACCGTCATCGGCGTGAACGACGACCTGACGCTCAAGGTGCGTCTCGAAAACGGAACAACGAAGGATCTCGCCCACGGAGAGGTCCATATCCCGTCGAGCCAGCTGTAGCCCATGACGAAAGACCAGAAAACAGCGCTGTTCGTGGCCATGGTCACCTCGTTCATGGCCCCGTTCATGTCTTCGGCACTCAACCTGTCCATCACCGACATCAGCACCGAGTTCAATGCCCCGGCAGGGATCTCGACCTGGGTCGTGAACGCCTACACACTTTCCACCGCGGCGTTTTCCGCCTGCATGGGAAGCCTTGCCGACCTGCGCGGCAGGCGCCAGATGATTCTCGTGGGCTGCGTCGCCTTTGCCGCCACGAGCGCCCTGTGCGCGCTGTCCACCAACATCTACCTGCTCGTCGCCTTCCGCTTCCTGACGGGCGTCTCTGCCGCGGTCGTTCTGGCAGCAAACATCCCGCTCATGCTCTTGTACTTTGCACCGCAGGTCAAAGGCCGCATGCTCGGCATTTCCGTGAGCTCGGTCTTCGTGGGACTCGCCTTGGGCCCGACGCTCGGCGGCGTGTTCAACGATACCCTGGGATGGCGCACGATCTTTGCCCTCGGCATCGCGCTGAGCGTGCTCGCCTTCGTGTTCTGCCTGCGACTGGAAGATGACTCGAAAGACGCGCCCGCGAGCTTTGACCACCGCGGCAACACGCTCTACGTGATCGCGATCGTGCTGCTCATGCTGGGGCTCACCGAGCTTGCGACCCAGCAGTGGGGACCATTCGTGCTCGCTGCGGGCGTGTTCGTGCTCACCGTGTTCGTCTTGCTCGAATGGCGCTGCGAACACCCGATGATACACGTCAGGCTCTTTGCCGAGAGCAGGGCCTACGGGTTTTCGAACCTGGCGACGATGCTCAACTTTGCCGCCGTCTTTGCCGTCGCCTACACCATGGCCATCTACCTGCAAAACGTCAAAGGACTCGACGCCGCCATGGCGGGCCTGCTCCTCGTTGTTCAGCCGCTTGCCCAAGTCGTGCTCGCGCCCGTTTCGGGCCGCCTGTCGGACCGCTTTGCCCCCGCCGCCATCGCGACGACTGGCGTGGCGCTGTGCACGTGCTCGCTCGGCATGCTCCTTACGCTGAGCGCCGACACGCCCCTGTGGTTCATCGTCACCGCGCTCGTCGTGCTCGGCATCGGGCTCGGGGCCTTTTCCGCGCCCAACAACAACGCCATACTCTCGTGCGTCGATCGCAGCCACTACTCGGAAGCCAACGCGACGGTCTCGACCATGCGCGGCATCGGGCAGACGGCAAGCCTCGCCTTTGCCTCGACGATGCTGTCCTCGTCGCTCGGTTCGACGATTTTCTCGGAGTCTGACCCGCAGGTGCTCTCTACGGCCATCGCGCAGATCATGTTCGTGTGCTTCGTGCTCTCGGTGCTGACAATCGCAGCGTCGCTCGTACGAAACAAGCGCGCGTGAGAGAAGGGGGCTCGCGCCCCGCATCGACGGAGACAGGTGTCCCAAGGCCTTTCGCCCGATACCCAAGCATGCCAAAAACCACGCCCCATATCTACACGCCGCTGTGCGAACGGTAGCAAAAAATCGACCAAAATCGGATAAAATCGCAGGTCAACCGCTCACGGAATCATGACGGCCAACAATGAACAGGCACTTCGGACCCCCTCGTTTCATCGCTAAGATTTTTTCATATGCGATGCACGAAAAGAAGGGAGTCTAGATGCACACGGTAAACCTCAGCGACGTTGCCGTCGCCGATCGCGAACTCGCCCAGACCATCGCGCAGCGCGCCAACGTCAACTTGCGCGACTGCTATCAATGCGGCAAGTGCGCAGCGGGCTGCCCCATGGCAGACGACATGGACCTCTCCCCACAGCAGATCATGCGCGCGCTGCAGATGGGGCTGACCGAAAAGGCGCTGAGCGCCACCGGCCCATGGCTGTGCGCGCAGTGCATGGTGTGTTCCACGCGCTGCCCGCAAAACATCGACATCACGAAGATCATGCGGGAGGTGCGCCGCGAGTCGCATGCCCGCGGGCACCGCTGCATCCCCGAGAGCAACGCGTTCGAGACGCAGTTTCTCAAAGGCGTCAAGGCCGACGGCCGCAACAACGAGCAGTACCTTGCGGCCTTCTACAACCTCAGGTCGGGGCACCTGGCGCAGGACATGCTCAGCGCGCCCAAGATGCTCGCGAAGGGCATGGTCGGCATCGGCAAGCACTCGGTCAAGGACCGCGATGCCGTCCGCAAGATCTACGAGAAATGCCTCGAGAAGGACGGTGAGCAGAAGTGACAGAGCTCAAGTACTCGTGGTTCCCGGGCTGCTCTGCCGGCTCGACGGGAATCGCGTACACGCAATCGGCCAAGTACGTCGCCGACAAAATCGGTCTCGAGATGAAAGAGATCGACGACTGGTGCTGCTGCGGCACCTCCGCCGCGCGCATCACCGACGACGACCTCATGCACGCCCTGCCCGCGCGCAGCCTTGCCCTGAGCGAGCGCCAGTACCCCGGTCTCGACATCGTGGCGCCGTGCACGGGTTGCTACTCGGCACTCAAGGGCGCTCGGCACTGGGCGCGCCAAAGCGAGGAGAACCGCCGGCACGTAAGCGAGCTCATCGACATGGACTACGCCGCCGAGGCCGACGTGAAAAGCCTGCTCGAGATCATGGTCGAGCCCGACGTGGTCGATTTGACCGTCTCGCGGCTGCAAAAGACGCTCGGCGGCATGAAGATCGCCTGCTACTACGGCTGCACGCAGGTGCGCCCCGCCGAAGTCTGCAACTTCGACGACGTGGAAAACCCCACCAGCATGGAGCGTCTACTCGACGCCTGCGGCGCCGAGTGCGTGCAATGGGGCTTCAAGACGGAGTGCTGCGGCGCCTCGAACCACGTGGTCAAGCCCAAAGCCGCCCGCAAGGCCGTCGAGCGGATCTTCCGCAACGCCAAGGCCTGCGGCGCCGAGGCCATAGTCACCTCGTGCCCGCTGTGCTGGCTCAACCTCGACATGCGCGAGCAGCAGATCAACTCGGAGATGGGCACCGACTACCACCTGCCCGTCTACTACTTCACGGAGCTGCTGGCCATGGCGATGGGCGCCACGCCCGATGAGGCGGGGCTCGGCTACCACTTCGAGCCTGCGGCCCAGCTCGCGCAGGACAGGATCGTCGCGGATACCAAGACCGAGGAGGTGACGCGATGAGCAGAATCGGAGTATTCGTCTGCCACTGCGGCACAAACATCGCCGCAACCGTCGACTGCGAGGCGGTGCGCGACTACGCCGCGACGCTGCCCAACGTCGTGCACGCGGAAGACAACAAGTACACCTGCTCCGACCCCGGGCAGGCAAAGATCAAAGAGGCCATCGAGAAATACGACCTCGACCGCATCGTCGTGGCGGCCTGTTCGCCTGCCATGCACGAGCTGACCTGGCGTAACCTCCTGTCGCAGACCAAAATTAACCCCTACATGCTCGAAGTCGCCAACTTGCGCGAGCAGTGCTCGTGGGTCCACACCGACTACGACGAGGCAACCGCCAAGGCAAAAGAGCTCGTCAGGATGGCCGTCGCCAAGGTCGACCGCAACGTGCCGCTGTTCACGCAGCAGATTCCCGTCAACAAGCGCGCGCTCGTAGTGGGCGGCGGCATCGCCGGCATGCAGGCGGCACTCGACATCGCCGATGCGGGCTACCAGGTGACCATCGTGGAGCGCGAGGCGACCATCGGCGGCAAGATGCCCAAGCTCGACAAAACCTTCCCCACCATGGACTGCTCGGCATGCATCTGCACGCCCAAGATGTCCGAGACGGGCAACCACCCCAACATCACCGTCAAGACGCTGTCGGAAGTCGAGAAGGTCGACGGCTACGTGGGCAACTTCCAGGTGACCATCCGCGAGCACGCCAAGTACGTCGACTACGACAAGTGCACGGGCTGCGGGCTGTGCTCCACCAAGTGCCCGAACAAGCGGATTCCCAACGAGTGGAACGAGCTCATGGACACCCGTCCCGCCATCTACAAGCCCTTCGAGCAGGCTGTCCCGTCCAAGCCGGTCATCGACCCCGAGCATTGCACGATGCTCACGCGCGGCAAGTGCGGCCTGTGCGCCAAGGTGTGCCCCACCGGCGCCATCAACTACGAGGACGTCGACAAGGTGACGACCGAGACCTATGGCGCCGTCGTGCTCGCCACGGGCTACGACCTCATCAAGTGGCAAGACATCTACCCCGAATACGGCGGAGGCGCCTACCCGGACGTCATCGACGGCCTGCACTTCGAGCGCCTCGTCAACGCATCGGGCCCCACCGAAGGCCACATCCTGCGCCCCTCTGACGGCAAGGAGCCCAAGTCCGTCGTCATCATCAAGTGCGTGGGCAGCCGCGACCCCAACAAGGGACGCGCCTACTGCTCCCGCGCCTGCTGCATGTACGGCGCCAAGCACGCGCACCAGTACCTCGACAAGGTCAAGGACGGGCGCTGCTACGTGTTCTACATGGACGTGCGCACGCCGGGTCGGCGCTACGACGAGTTCTACATGCAGGCCAAAAACGACGGCGCGCTGTACCTGCGCGGCCGCGTGAGCAAGATCTACAAGGAAGGCGACCACCTCGTCGTGCTCGGCAACGACACGATTATGGGCGAAAACGTGCAGGTGGACGCCGATATGGTCGTCGTCGAGACCGCCATGGTGCCTTCGGCGAAGTCGCGCGAGACCGCCATGCTGTTCGGCGTGCAGTGCGACGAGGACGGCTGGATCACCGAGGCGCACCCCAAGCTGCGCCCCGTCGAGACCGCCTCGCGCGGCATCTACCTGGCAGGAGCCGCGCAAGGCCCCAAGGACATCCCCGACACCGTCGCCCAGGCGGGTGCCGCGGCGTCCAAGGTCATCGGCATGTTCAGCCACGACACGCTCGACTCCGAGCCGCAGATCTCGCACGTCGACGTCTCGAAGTGCTCGGGCTGCGGCCAGTGCGTGCCAATCTGCCCGTACGGCGCGCTGAGCTTGCAGCAGGTGACGCTGCGCGAGAACTCCGTGAAGGTCACGCGCCAGGTCTGCGAGGTCAACTCCGCGCTGTGCCAGGGCTGCGGTGCCTGCACCGTCGCCTGCCGCCCAGGCGCGCTCGACCTGCTCGGATTCACCGACGAAGAGATTATGAGGGAGGTTGACGCCCTATGTCAGTGGTAGAACAGACCGACCAGACCGCCGGCACTGCCGCGTCCGAAGAGTTCAGGCCCAAGATCTTGGCGTTCACGTGCCGCTGGTGCACTTACACCGGCGCCGACCTCGCCGGCCTCAACCGCATGAAGTACCCCGCGGACATCCACCTGCTGCGCGTCCCGTGCTCGGGAAGGGTCAACCCCCAGTACGTGCTCGAAGCGCTGCAACGCGGCGCCGATGGCGTGCTCGTGTGCGGCTGCCATCCCGGTGACTGCCATTACGCGACGGGCAACTACTACGCCAAGCGCCGCATGATGATCTTCAAGCGCGAGCTCGAGTTCATCGGGCTGGAGCCCGACCGTTTCCAGATCAAGTGGATCTCGGGCGCCGAGGCGGGCAAGTTCCGCGACACCGCGACCGCCTTCTGCGAACGCATCCGCGAGCTCGGGCCCATCGGCGACGACTTCAAGCTCGAGCCCTCGCTCGGGGCCTCCGTCATGGGCAAGGGCCCCAAGCAGGCGCCCGCAGCCGATGCGGTTGCAGCCGATGCCGCCGACGCGCACGAGGAAGGGAGGTAGTCATGGCAGACACGCAAGGGCAGATTCGCACCCGGGCACGCCAGCTGCTCGAAGACGGCACGATCGCCGCCTTCGTGGGCTGGGAGGCCGGCCGCTTCGACAAGCAGACCACGCCGCTCGTGTGCCTGACTCCCGACGACACCGACCGGCTCGTCTTCAACGAGTACTGCGTCAACAACCTCGCCAAGTACGTCTTGGACCTCAAGCAGCGCGGCAAGATCGGGCTGTGCGTGCGCGGCTGCGACTCGCGCGCCATAAACCGCATGGTCCAGGACAACCAGTTCTCGCGCGACGACGTCTACCTCATCGGGCTTCCCTGCCCGCAGATGAAAGACCGCAAGACCGATGCCGTGCTCAACAAGTGCACGTACTGCCAGCACCGCAACCCCGTCACGAGCGACGAGCTGATCGGCGAGCAGGTGGTGGAGACGCCT
>CACZQA010000105.1 GCA_902783175.1 uncultured Coriobacteriaceae bacterium | reverse complement strand
TAGCGGTTCTCGCCGTTGAGGTAGTCGACGTACGGCATGCTCGGCTCCTTCGAGTCGAGCTGCATCGGGTGCTCGAGCCGCGGGTCGTAGCGGTACAGCGGCCAGTAGCCGCTCTCGGCCGCGCGCTTCATCTCGCCTTGGACCCCGCTCATGCCGCACTTGAGCCCATGCGACGTACACGGCGCGTACGCGATGATCACGGATGGCCCGTCGTAGCTCTCGGCCTCTTTGATCGCCTTGACCAGCTGGTTGTAGTTGGCGCCCATGGCAACCTGCGCGACGTAGACGTTGCCGTAGGTCATGAGAATCGCGCCCAGGTCCTTCTTGTTGGTCTTCTTGCCGCTCGAGGCGAACTGCGCCACGGCACCCGCCGGCGTTGCCTTGGAGCTTTGCCCACCCGTGTTGGAGTAGACCTCCGTGTCGACGATGAGGGCGTTCACGTTCTCGCCGCTCGCGACGACGTGGTCGAGCCCGCCAAAGCCGATGTCGTAGGCCCAGCCATCGCCGCCGAACATCCAGAACGTCTTCTTCGCGAGCTGGTCCTTGTACTGCAGCACTTGCTCGGCAAGCTCACGCGCATCGTCGGCAAGCGCCGCTGCCTCGAGTGCCTCGACCAGCGCATCGGCCGCGACGCGCGACGCATCGTAGTCGTCGAACGCATCCAGGTATGCGCGGCAGGCCTCGAGCGCCGCTGACGCCGCTTCATCGCCGTCGAGCAGCGTGGAGAGTCTGGCGACGCGCAGCTTCTGCGCCGCGCGCTGCTGCTTGACGGAAAGCGCCATGCCCAGGCACAGCTCGGCGTTGTTCTCGAACAGGCTGTTCGTCCAGGCGGGGCCGAAGCCGCGTCTGTTGACCGTGTAGGGGATGCCCGGCATGGCGCTTCCCCACGCCTGCGAGCAACCCGTCGCGTTTGCCCAGTACACGCGCTCGCCGAAGAGCTGCGTGAGAAGCTTCGCGTACGGCGTCTCGCCGCAGCCGGCGCACGCCGCGGAAAACTCGAGCAGCGGCTGCGCGAACTGCGAGCCCTTCACGCTGTAGCGGTCGAAGAGCTCCCCTTTGTCGGAAAGCCCCAGACCGTAATCCCACAGGCGCTTCGCCGCGACCGTGAGGACGGCCGGCGTCATCGCAAGCGCGTCGGTCGGGCACACGTCGGCGCAGCTGCCGCAGCTCGTGCAGTCGAATTCGGACACCAGCAGCGCAAAGCGCGTCCCCTCAGGCGCGCCTTTCGCACCTTTGGCGGGCACGCTCACGAAGCCTTCGGGGGCATCTGCCGTCTCCTCTTCGCTCACCAGGTACGGGCGGATGGCCGCATGCGGGCACACGAACGAGCAGCGGTTGCACTGGATGCAGGCATCTGCGTCCCACTCGGGCGTCGTGACGGAGATGCCGCGCTTCTCGTAGGCGGTAAGCCCCATGTCGATGACGCCGTCTTCGTATCCGGAAAACGCGCTGACCGGCAGCTCGTCGCCCTTCTGCGCGTTGATCGGCTCGAGGATGTTCGTTACGACGGAAGGCACGTCCCCACGGCTTGCGGGCTGCTCGTCGGAAAGCTCCGCCCACGCCGCGGGCACCTCGACCTCGCGCACGCCCTCGCCACCGCGATCGATGGCGGCCAGGTTCATGTTCACGACCGCGTCGCCTTTGGAGCCGTAGGTCGTGCGCACGGCCTCCTTCATCGCCGCGACGGCCTCGTCGTAGTCCATGAGTCCCGAGATCTTGAAGAACGCCGACTGCAGCACCATGTTGACGCGCTGCCCCAGTCCCAGCTCGGCGGCAATCCTGACCGCGTCGATGGTGAACAGGCGCGCCTTCTTCTGCGCGAGGACACGCTTCATCTTGTTGGGCAGGTGCTCTTCGAGGCCCTTGGCGTCCCACTCGGTGTTGAGCAAGAACACGCCACCGGGCTTTACCTCGTCGGCGACATCGTACTGGAAGACGTAGCTTTGGTTGTGGCAGGCCACGAGGTCGGCATGTTTGACATAGTAGGTCGAGCGGATCGGCTTTTTAGACAGGCGCAGGTGCGACTTGGTGACACCGAAGGACTTCTTCGCGTCGTACTGGAAGTACGCCTGCGCGAACAGGTCCTCGTGCTCGCTCAAGATCTTGATGGTGTTGTGGTTGGCGCCGACGGTGCCGTCACCGCCCAGGCCCCAGAACTTGCAGCTGTACACGTCGCTGTCGTCGAAGTCGGCAAGCTCGTGCACGGGAAGCGACAGGTGCGTCACGTCGTCGTCGATGCCGATGGTGAAGCTCTTGACGGGCGTCTCGGACGCGAGGTTCTCGAAAACCGCCACGATCTGGGCGACGTCGGTGTCCTTCGAGCTGAGCCCGTAGCGGCCGCCGATGACGCTCACCTCGCTCGCGCGCGGGCTGTCCGCGATGACGCTCGCGACGTCCTGGTACAGCGGCTCGCCCGCGCCGCCCATGACCTTGCAGCGGTCGAGGACGGCGACGCGCCGCGTGCTTTCGGGAAGCGCCGCGAGGAAGTATTTCGCGGAAAAAGGCCGGTACAGATGCACTTGGATGAAGCCGTACGAGCGGCCGGTACCCTGCGCACGTGCGTTCAGGTAATCGCAGGCCTCCTGCACGGTGCCGGACACGCTGCCCATGGCGATGACGACGTCGGTCGCGTCGGGCGCGCCGTAGTAGTCGAACACGTGGTAGGTGCGGCCCGTGATGGCGCCTTCCTTGGCCATGTAATCCTCGACGATGTCGGGGAGCTCGACATAGGCGGTGTTGTTCGCCTCGCGCACCTGGAAGTACACGTCGTCGTTTTGCACGGTGGCGCGCAGCATGGGATGTTCGGGGTTGAGCGCGTGCGCACGGAAGCGCGCGAGCGCGTCTTGGTCCATGAGGCCTGCCAGCGCCTCGAGGTCGGGCATGTCGATGCGCGACAGCTCGTGGCTCGTGCGGAAGCCGTCGAAGAAGTGCATGAACGGCACCGAGCCCTTGACCGCGGACAGGTGCGCGATGGCCGCCAGGTCGGCGGCTTCCTGCACGCTGCCGCTCGAGAGCTGCGCAAACCCCGTGTCACGGCAGGCCATGACGTCGGAGTGGTCGCCGAAGATGCTGAGCGCATGCGTGCCCACCGTGCGGCTCGCCACGTGCAAGACACCTGGGAGGCGCTCGCCGGCGATACGGTAGAGCACCGGCACCATGAGCATGAGGCCCTGGCTCGACGTGAAGCTCGTGCCGAGCGCGCCGGTCTGCAGCACGCCGTGGATCGCGCCGATGGCACCCGCCTCGGATTGCATCTCGACGAGGTTGACGCGCTGCCCGAACATGTTCTTTCGCCCGTTGGCGCTCCACTTGTCGGTCAGGCCGGCCATGGGGCTCGACGGCGTGATCGGGTAGATCGCGGCGACCTCGGAAAACTCGTATGCGACGTTGGCCGCGGCGGTGTTGCCGTCGACCGTGACGTAGTTGCTCACTGCACTCACCTAGTCCCTGTCCTTGACCAGATGCGTCAGGCCCAGCTCTTCGGTCAGCGCCTCGCGCATCTTGTACTTGAGCACCTTGCCGGCGGCGTTCATGGGGAACTCGTCGACAAAGCGGATGTAGCGCGGGACCTTGTGACGTGCGATGTTGCTCTTCATGTACTCGCGGAGCTCTTCTTCGGTCGCGGTCTCGCCCTTTTTCAGGATAATGCACGCCGCGGCTTCCTCGCCGTATTTCTCGTCGGGGACTCCGACGACCTGCACGTCTTGCACCTTGGGGTACGTGTAGATGAACTCCTCGATCTCCATCGGGTAGAGGTTCTCGCCGCCGCGAATGATCATGTCCTTCAGACGCCCGGTGACATAGAGGTTGCCGTCCTCGTCGAAGCGCGCGAGGTCGCCAGAGTGCACCCACTCCTGCGCGTCGATGGTCTTGCGCGTGGCGTCGGGCATCTTGTAGTAGCCCTTCATGGTGTTGTAACCGCGGCT
>CACZQA010000104.1 GCA_902783175.1 uncultured Coriobacteriaceae bacterium | reverse complement strand
TTCCCCTCACAGTGCTGTGCATGCTCGCGGTCTTCCTCGTCGTGGCGTTCGCGACCAAGCGCATCTCGGCGGGCTCCATCTGCGCGGCCATCGCGTTTCCGCTGTTCTCGTGCGTGTTCACCCCGGGTTCCGTCCCCGTGCTCGTCATGTCCACCATCGTGGCGGCTGCCGTCGTGTACGCGCACCGCGGCAACATCAAGCGCATGATCCACGGCGAAGAGCCCAAGTTCTCGTTCCACCACGACGACGCAGATGCAAAGGAGCAGGCACATGACTAGAGTCGCCGTCATCGGGTCCGGCACGTGGGGTACGGCCGTCGCGTCGCTTCTGGGCGGCAAGGGGCACGAGGTGAGCCTGTGGGCGCACAGCCCCGAGGTGGCCGAGCGCATCAACGCCGAGCACCGCAACCCCAAGCACCTAAGCGATATCGAGCTGCCCCGCACGCACGCGACCTCATCGCTCGGGGACGCCGTTAGCGGTGTCGACGCGATCGTCATGGTCGTGCCTTCCTCCTACCTGCGCCAAACGGCGCAGGATATGGCCCCGCACGTTTCGGAGCGCACGCCCGTGGTCGTGCTGTCGAAGGGCGTCGAGGCCGAGACGGGCTACACGATGCTCGGCGTGCTGCGCGACGTCTTGGGGCACAAGGAGCGCCTCGCGTGCCTGGCCGGCCCCAACCACGCCGAGGAGGTCTCGCGCCAGATGTTCGCGGCGACGGTCGTCGCATCGTCCAACGAGACCTGCGCGGAGTACTTCCAGGACCTGTTCATGGCACCGACGTTTCGCGTCTACACCTCGCGTGACGTGATCGGGGTGGAGCTGTGCGCGGCGGCAAAAAACATCATCGCCATCGCAAACGGCATGTGCGTGTCCATGGGCCTCGGCGACAACGCGTCGGCGGCGCTCATCACGCGCGGCCTGGCAGAGATCACGCGCCTCGTCGTGGCGCTGGGCGGCGACAGCCGCACCTGCCAGGGGCTCGCCGGCATGGGCGACCTCATCGCCACCTGCACGTCACCGCACTCGCGCAACCGCTCGTTGGGCGAGCTGCTGGTGCAGGGCGGCACGCTCGAGGAATACGAGGCCAAGACCCACATGGTCGCCGAGGGCGCCGTGGCGTGCAAGACGGTGACCGACCTCGCGCGCAGGCACCACGTCGAAATGCCCCTATCCGAGCTCGTCCGACAGGTGCTGTGGGAGGGGGCAGACCCCCACGACGCGGCCCAGACGCTGTTCAGCCGCCCGAAGAAATCCGAAACAGAGTAGAGAGGTGGCTTGAGAGCCATGTTTGGCAAGACCTGCATTGCGCCGTCGATTCTGAGTGCCGACTTCATGAACCTCGGCGCTGACGTGAGGCTCGTATCCGAAGGCGGCGCGGATTGGATCCACGTCGACGTCATGGACGGGCACTTCGTTCCCAACCTGACCATCGGGCCCGCGCACGTGAAGGCGCTCAAGAAGATCACGGACGTGCCGCTGGACGTCCACCTGATGATCGACAACCCCGAAGTGCAGGTCTCGTGGTACCTCGAGGCGGGTGCCGATTCCGTCACCATCCACTGCGAGGCGACCGATGACGCTGCGGCGCTCATCGACGCCATTCACGCCGCAGGCGCCAAGGCAGGCGTCTCGATCAACCCCGAGACCGACACGAGCGTGCTCGCGGGGCTCGTGGACAAGTGCGACCTCGTCTTGATGATGAGCGTGCATCCGGGATTTGGGGGCCAGTCGTTCATCGAGAGCACGCCCGAGCGGATCACGCAGGTCGTCGAGCTGTGCAAGGCCGCAGATGCGAACCCGATCATCGAGGTCGATGGGGGCATCAACGCCAAGACCGCGCCGCTCGTCGTCGCGCGCGGGGCAGACCTGCTCGTCGCCGGCAGCGCCGTGTTCAAGGCGGCAGACCCGGTGGCGGCCATGGCGCAGATCCGAGGCGCCCATGAGTAGGCGCGCGTATCTGGACTATGCGGCAACGGCCCCGTTCGACACGCGTCTTGCCGACGCGATGGCAGCCGCCTCGTGGGCAAACGCCAACGCGCTCTACACGGAGGGGCGTGCGGCGGCAAACCAGCTCGAGGACGCGCGCAAGCGCATCGCGGCCGCGCTCGGCGCCCATGCGCCTTCCGAGCTGACCTTTACCTCGGGCGGCTCCGAGTCGGACAACACGGCGATCCGCGGGCTGGCAAAGCCCGTCCCCGGGGCAAAGAGCACGCACGTCGTCGTCTCGTCGATCGAGCACGACGCCGTCTTGAACAGCGCGAAGGCGCTCAAGTCCGAGGGCTT